>NZ_JAFCTX010000018.1:0-86605 GCF_049896245.1 Cypionkella sp. TWP1-2-1b2
TGCGAAGCTCCATAGGATGTGATTTGCCCATCTCGATCCCCTATATCTGGAAAGATCAGGGAATCAGAAACCGTCCAAGATGGGAAGCCTGAATCATATGAACGGCGACTTGCTCTAGCCTTGCACGCGCCTGAAAGCGGCGGTCAAAGCCGCCTGCATCGCATCGCTGCCGCCGCCTTGCACAAAGCGGTAAAAAATCATTTCATTCAGCCCACCCTTGGTCGAATGATCCTCTCGCAACTGTTCAAACGACACTGGCTTCTCGCGCAGAACATCGCCCAAACTGCCGAACAATCCGCGCAAATACTGGGCTGCATCCGGTGCAGAATGGCCCTGCGCCACCATCCAACCTGCGGCAGTTTCCAGCAAACCGAAATAGCTGCCCATCAAGGCGCTTGCCGCAGCATAGGCATCATAGGCGGCCAGATCATCGACCGGCAGCGCCGTGCCCAAAGCCGCGAAAATCTGCATCGCGGCGGGCTGTGGTGGAAACACCGGGGTAACACCCTGATGCCGCTCGACAAACGGCAAAGGTATAGCGCGGCAGATATCCTGCGCCCCGGTCCAATCGGCCACGGTCGCGATATGCAGCCCCGCGATCAGGCTGATCACCGGACGCGAAGGCGGGATAACCAAACGCCCAATCACCGCCTTGGCCACCTGCGGACGCACGGCGAGGATCAGCAGATCACAAGCCTCGACCACCGCCTGATTGCGCGCAGCCACCGTCACTCCCGGCAACAAAGCCAGTGCCGCCGCCACCGCCTCATTGCGCGCTGACAGCACAATCGGCCAGTCTGCCAGCGCCGAGGCTTTCAGCCCCCGCACCATATGCGCGGTGATCGTGCCGGTGCCAATAAACCCTAACCGCATCATTCCCCCATAAGCCCCAATCTTACGCGACTGCCTGCGCCCCGGTGATTTCCACCAAAGACCCGCACATGAATGCCGCCTCATCCGAGGCCAGAAACGCCACCAAGGCCGCGACTTCCTCAGGCCGCCCAATCCGGCCATAAGGCACCATGCGGTCCAGATCGGCAATCGTGCGACCGGATCGTTTCACCCCGGCCTCCAGCATCGGCGTGTGAATCTCACCGGGACAGACCGCATTGACCCGCACTTTCTGCGCAGCATAATCGCGGGCAAGGTTCTGCGTGAAACTCGCAACCGCCGCCTTGGTGACGTTATAGGCGATGTGGTTCGGCGCGGGGTGCAAACCCCATTGTGAAGCGGTGTTCACAATCGCGCCACCCCCTGCCGCGATCATATGCGGCAACGCCGCCTGGCACAGATGGAACATCGCGTCGATATTGATCGCAAAGGACAAATCCCAATCCGCAGTCGTCAAAGCCAACAGGTTTCCGCGCCGATTGATCCCGGCATTGTTGCACAAAACGTCAATCCGCCCCTCCACCGCGATCACATCGGCGATCACTGCGCGACAGCCCTCCGCCGTACCAATATCAGCCGCAAAGCTGCGCGCCCGACCGCCCGCCGCGCGAATACCCGCAGCCGTCGTCTCTGCCCCCTCGGCGTTCACATCCGTCACCACCACCAGCGCGCCTTCAGACGCAAATCGCTGGCAAATTGCACCGCCAATGCCGCCCGCAGCACCCGTCACCACCACCACTTTATCCTGAAACCGCATCCCGCCCCCCTTAGCGCAAATAACTGCCGCCGTTCACATCCAGTACCGCCCCATTCAGCGACGCCTGCGAGGGCCGCAAAGCAAAGGCCACCAACTCGCCAATTTCCGCCGCCTCGGCCATCGCGCCAATCGGGATGCCCGTCAGCGCTGCGGCCTGCCCATGCTGCGCGATAAACGCCTCGGCCATCTCGGTGCGCACCCAACCCGGAGCGATGGCAACCGCCGAAATCCCCTCTGCGCCATGGCTCTGCGCCACTGATTTCGTCAGGTTGATCAGCGCCGCCTTGCTCGCCCCGTAAGCCATCGCGTCAGAGGCATAGCCGCGCTGCCCGGCCCGACTGGCCATATTTACAATCCGCCCGCCGCCATTCCGCCGAAAGTGCAGGATCGCCGCTTTCGTCAGATCAACCGCCGACAGGAAATTCACCCGAAATTCCCGCTCCCATACCGCCTGCCACTGATCCAGCGGCGCATCCACCGCCACCTCTGACCGGATGCCCGCGTTGTTCACCAAACCATGCAAACGTCCCGCCAAAGCCTCGGCCTCAGTCCATAAAGCCGTCGCCCCGTCAGCCGTCGCCAAATCGGCCCCCACGCACCACCCCGCCCCACCGATCTGCGCCAACAGCGCCTCAGCCGCCGCCCCATTGCGCCCGTAGTGGATCACCACCCGCGCGCCCTCGGCGGCCAAAGCCACGCAAATCGCCTGCCCAATCGCACCCGTAGCGCCCGTTACCAGCACATTGCGCCCCGTCAGACTCTGCCCCGCCAGACCCTGCCCCGCCAAAGTCATAGCTCGCCCACCTGCGAGCCCCAAGTATCCGACAGCGCAAAGCCGCGCGCAAAAGGATCATCCGGGCTGATCCGCAACTGCTCGCGGCCATAGATCCAGCCCTGCCCGGTGATGCGCGGCAACACGGCGCGACGGTTCCCCACCACCGCCTCACCAATCGCTTCCGCTGTGAACGTCCCGCCGATGATCGAGCGGGATACCCGCACATCGCCCACCGCCACCTCGCCGCGCGCAAACATCACCGCCAGATTGGCCGAAGACCCCGTGCCACAAGGCGAGCGATCCACCCGCCCCGGCTTCAACGTGGTGCAAGTGCGGATCGCGCCATCAGCTTCACGGCTGCGAAACATCACATAGGCCACATCATTCAACCCCGAAATATCGGGATGGCTGACCGCGATCTGCCCCTGCAAGTCCGCCTTGATCGCGATCCCCGCCTCGGCCAAAGCGCGGGCGTTTTCCGGCACAATCGACAGCCCGATCTGATCGACATCAACCAAAGCATAGAACACGCCGCCGAAGGCAATATCAGCGCGGATCACCCCGAAATCTTTGCTCCGCACCTCTGCATCCAAAACCAGCACAAAGGCCGGCACATTGTCCAAACTCACCGACACACAGTGCCCATCCTTGCACGTCGCCCGCGCCACAATCAGCCCCGCCGCCGTATCCAGCCGCACCGTGGTTTCCGGCTCCACCATCGCCACCCGCCCGCTTTCCAGCAATGCCGTGACCACGCAAATGCAGTTCGACCCCGACATTGGATGTGCCCGATCCGGTTGCAGCACGATGAACGCAGCATCGGCGTCGGGGCGGGTCGGCGGCAACAGCAGATTGGCGCTCATCGCGACGCCTGCACGCGGCTCGAAGGTGACAAAGCGGCGCAGACTGTCATCCACCATGTTGATATGGTTCATCTTATCCAAGATCGTCGCCCCTGGAATATCTGGCGCACCGCCAACAATCACCTTGCCGATTTCACCCTGAGCATGGACCAGCAGCAGATCAAGCGTAGTTTCAAACTGCATATTCAGCCTTTCAAAAGCGGTCAACGCGATAGGGGTGCAGGTCAATCGCAGGCTTGGCCCCGGTGATCAGATCGCCCATCAGCTTGGCGGTGGTCGCGGCATAAGTCAGCCCCAAATGGCCATGCCCGGTGGCATAAAATACCCCCCGCGTCTTGGCCGAGGCCGAGATAATCGGCACCGTATCCGGCAGGGCAGGGCGATGCCCCATCCATTCGGTGAACGCCTCGCGGCGCAGCCCCGGCAAAGCCACTTGCGCCCGCCGCACCGTCACTTTTGCGCGTCTATAATCCGGCGGCGCATCCAAGCCCGCCATTTCCACCGTGCCGCCCACGCGAATACCACCAGCCGTCGGCGTCACCATGAACGCCCGCGCGGGCCAGATGATCGAGTGCTGCATCGTGATGCCCGGCGCCATGATCTGGGTGTGATATCCCCGCTCGGTCTCCAGCGGGATCGGCTCGTCCAGAAGCTTCGACAACCGCGCCGAGAACGCCCCGGCGCAGATCACCACCGCATCCGCCGCAATCTCGCGCCCATCCGCCAGCCTGACGCCGGTGATCCTATCACTGCGCGTAAACCCCACCACAGCACCCGTCTCAATCCGGCCACCCCAAGCGACAAACCGCTCCGCCAAAGCCAACACCAGCTTATAGGGATCTTTCATCGAACGGTTGTCTGGAAACCGCACCGCCATGCCGATCTTTTCCGACAGCGCAGGCTCCAGCGCCCGCGCAGCACGGCCATCCAAGACCTCATGCGCAAAGCCAAACCGCTCCAGAATTTCAATATGCGCGCGATCCGCCCGAAACTCCGCCTCGTCACTATACAGCGACAAACAGCCCGCTTCCGAAATCTGATCCTCAAGCCCCGTCTCGCGCAGCAAAGCCTGCGTATCCGCCAACGCCCGTCCACACAAAGCCGCCCCCTGCGCCTCAAGCTCCCGCAGTTTGGAAGGCCGCGAGGCCGCAATAAACCGCAAGAACCACGGCACCAAACGCGGCATGTAACCGGGCCGCACCCGCACCGGGCCTTCCGGGTCCAGCATCCAGCCCGGAATTTGCCGCCAGACCGAAGGCCGCGAGGCGGGCATGAACTCTGTCACCGCAATCGAGGCCATGTTGCCAAATGACGCCCCCCGCCCCGGCGCATCGCGGTCCAGCAAAACCACCGACCGACCGCGTTTTTGCAGATCATGCGCAATCGCGGTGCCGATGATCCCCGCGCCGATGACAATGGTGACCATGGTCTATTTCCAGTCGATAATCGGCTGCATCGCCGCCGCGAAATCCGCCTTTTCGGCGGCGGTCAGCGGCCCCAACGGCATCCGGCACTCGCCCACGGGCGTCCCCTGCAATTCGCAGCCATATTTCAGCTTCTGCACAAACTTGCCGGATTCCAGAATATTCATCGCGGTATAAAGCGTCGCCATCTGTGCGCGGGCCTTGATCAAATCGCCCGAGCGATAGCTGCGGTCCAGATCACAAACCGCCTGTGCCATGCAATTCGCCGGCCCGCAAATCCAAGAATCCGCGCCCCAGAACATGAAGTCCAGCGCAATATCATCCGATCCCGACACCAGTTGAATCTGCCCGGCATAACGCGTCGCGATCCCAATCGCGCGTTGCAAAGAGCCAGAGCTTTCCTTGATCCCGATCACCCGCGGATGATCCGCCAGCGCATCCAGCACCTCCCAGCCCAGTTCAACGCCATCCTTGTCGGGATAAGAATACAGCACGATATTTACATCCACCGCATCCAGCACAGCCTTGAAATGCTTGATCAACTCGGCCTGCGTCGGCTTGGTATAGAACGGCGTCGCCAGCAGCACCGTGTCATAGCCCAACTCTTTGGCCCGCTTGGAATTGGCAATCACCCCCGCTGTATGCGGCGCATTGGTGCCTGCAATCAGTGTCTCATCTGGCTGCGCAAACGCCTTCACAAACGCCAGCACGCTTTCCCGTTCGGCATCCGACATCAGGTTATACTCGCCCGACGACCCACACGGCACCCAGCCCGTCACCCCCGCTGCGCGCAAGCCCTCCAGATGGGTCTTGAACGCGGCGAAGTCGATCTGCCCCGCCGCATCAAATGGCGTGACCAAGGCAGGCATGACGCCAGAGAGTTTCAGCATGGGGCATCCTTTGCAAACGAATCGAAGCCACACAACCAGCGTGGCGTTGTCCCAATTCATGGCGACAGCGTGCCGACACGTCAAATCAAAAATAATCTGTGTCGACACAACACCCCTGAAACGCTATCGCTAAACAAACCACCGGAGGCTGCCCCAATGGATGAAATAGAGATCAAACGCGCCAAGGGCACCGGCGCGAAATTCGCCTATGAGACGATCCGCGATGAAATCCTGTCGCTGGCGCTGCGGCCCGGTGCTTTGCTGGATGAAACCTCACTGGCCGAACGCTTCACCATGTCACGCTCGCCGGTGCGTGAAGCCTTGATCAAGCTGGCGGGCGAAGATCTGGTGGTGATGCTCGCCAACCGCTCCACCATCGTCGCCCCGATTGATGTGACAAGCTTTCCAAAATACATCGAAGCGCTGGATATTGCCCAGCGGATAAACACCCGTTTGGCGGCTGAATTGCGCACCGATTCCGATCTGAAAGCCATCGCCCAGCGCCAAAAGGAATTTGTCGCGGCGGTGAAGACGGGCGATCATCTGGCGATGTCCGAGGGCAATAAGCAATTCCACATGGCGATCGCCGAGGCGGGCAAAAACCCTTACTTAACCGCCTTTTACGAACGCCTGCTCGACCAAGGCCGCCGCATGTTGCACCTGCATTTTCAATATATTGAGCGCACCCATGACGGCTATTTGTTGACCGATGAGCATGTCGAAATGCTCGACGCCATCCGCGCCCGCGACATCAACCGCGCCGATGCCTTGGCCGCCGCCCACACAAGGCAATATCGCGATAATTTTCTGACCTTCATGCAAGAGAACTACTCGGCCCCAATGCCGCTGGGCGCGCCCAACGCGGCTTGACGCCAGCGCCCGCATGGTGTCGCATCCCGGCCAAGGGCCAAGGTGCCGCAGGAAAGGACCGCAGATGACGTTCAAAGCACTGGTTGTCGACAAAGACGCCGCAGGGGCCACCCATGCCGCCGTGAAAGATCTGACTTTGGCCGATCTGCCCGGCGGCGAGGTGTTGGTGGCTGTCGAGTATTCCACCGTGAACTACAAAGACGGTCTTTGCATGGGTGCGGGCGGCGGCATGGTGCGCGCCTATCCGCATGTGCCGGGGATTGATTTTGCGGGCACGGTCGAGGCCTCGGAGGATGCCCGCTACAAACCCGGCGACAAAGTGGTGCTGACCGGCTGGCGGGTGGGCGAAACCTATTGGGGCGGCTATGCCCAAAAAGCCCGGGTCAAAGCCGATTGGCTGGTGCCCTTGCCGCAGGGCCTGACCACGCGGGCGGCGATGGCTGTCGGCACGGCGGGCCTGACCGCGATGCTGGCGGTGATGGCTTTGGAAGCGCATGGGCTAAAGCCGGGGCAGGGGCCTGTGCTGGTCACCGGGGCTGCGGGCGGCGTCGGCTCGGTCGCTGTCACCATCCTTGCGCATATGGGCTATGAGGTGGCAGCTGTCACCGGGCGGCCCGAGACCGAAGCCTATCTGCGCGACTTGGGTGCTGCCCAGATCGTCGCGCGCGATCAGATCAACGAGACCGTCAAGCGCCCGTTGGAAAGCGACCTATGGTCCGGCTGCATTGATGCCGTCGGCGGTGCGATGCTCGCCCGCGTTTTGGGCCAGTTGAAATATGGTGCTTCGGTCGCCGCTGTGGGCCTCGCAGGTGGGTCGCAACTCCCGGCCTCGGTGATCCCGTTCCTGCTGCGCGGCGTCAACCTGCTGGGCATTGATTCCGTGTTGCAGCCCTACGCCAACCGCCAAGCCGCTTGGGCCCGCATCGCCAGCGACCTGCCGCAAGACAAACTGGAGTCGATGCTGACCATGGCGACTCTCGCCGACCTGCCGCGCCTTGGTGTCGAGATTTTGGCAGGCCAGATCAAGGGCCGCTGCGTGATCGACGTGAACGCATGAATCAAATCTAGTCACGAAATCTACTATATATGGTAGAAAATCTGCAATCGCGCCGCCAAAAACACAAGTCACTCCCAGCGGGGAAGAAATTGACCAAGCAGACCACCCCACGAAAGGACGGTCGTAGTGTGCTTTTGGGCCGTTCTCAATACCGCGTCGTCATCCGGTAGCCGCGCCGATGCGCCAGCGTCACCAGTGTCACGGCGGTATTCTGCCACCATGTCGCGCGCTCGACACAAAACACCGGATCGCCCAAAGCATGATCCAGATGCGCCACCATCCCCGCATCCGCCGCCGCCGCCAGAAAGCTGATCGCCACTTCCGAAAACGGCACCGTGGCGACCAGCCATTCATTCGGCCCAACTTCCGAGAAATCCTGCTCCTCCGCCTGCGGCAAAGCCCCGGCATTGATCCAACGATCCTCCAGCTGAAACGCCACGCCATCGGCGAAGTGCAAACACAGCAGATGCACCACGCGCGCGCGCGCCTTCAGCCCCATCCGAACCTGCAGCCAGTCCGGGGCAACTACGACCTCATGGCTGACCATCTGATAGCCATAAACCGCCCCGGTTTTCTCAATCTCGGCCCGCACCACTGGCATTTCAAACCGGGCTTGCCTGATCGGTGCCATCCGCACCCGTGTCCCCGCCTTGCGCTTGCGGTCCAGAAACCCCAGTTCCGACACTTCCCGCAACGCCCGGTTCATCGTGGTGCGCGAGACGCCGAACTGTTCCGCCAGTTCCACCTCTCCGGGCAGCAAAGTCCCCGGCCCCCAAGGCCCCTCGGTGATACGCTGCAATATCTCGGCCATCACCTCGCGGAAGGTCGTCGTCTCGGCCTTTGCAGTCTCAATCCTGACAGTGTCTGGCATCGTGGCCCCCTCAGCGCCCTATAGCGCGTCCACCAGCCCCTGCACAGTCACACGCCATCCCGCGATGATCTGGTCGCGCTGGATGTGCCGCCCGCCGCGCACCTGATGCCGCCCCGCCGACCACAGGTCAGTGATCACCGCATCCGAGGCTGCAAACGCCAGCCCATCCAGAATCTGATCATTCCGCAAAGCACACAGCGACGGATGCGACAGATCAATCGCCACCACATCCGCCAGCATCCCCAGCGCAATCGCTCCAGACTTCCGCCCCAAAGCCTGCGCGCCACCCTTCGCCGCCCCCAGATAAATCGCCTGCCCAACCGAGCCTTCGCCCACAACCATCACATTGCGCGCAATATCCCGCAGCCGCTGGCTGTATTCCAACGTTCGCAATTCCTCGGTCAACGAAATCCGCACATTGCTGTCCGACCCAATCCCAAAAGCCCCACCCGCCGCCAACCACCCCGGCCCATTGAACGGCCCATCGCCCAGATTGGCTTCGGTGATCGGGCACAACCCCGCGACTGCGCCCGATTGCGCCAGCCGCACAGTCTCATCCTCCGTCATATGCGTCGCATGAATGGCGCACCAATCCGCCCCAATCGGCGTATTCGCCAGCAACCACTCCACCGGACGCGCCCCCAGCCAAGCCGAAATATCCGCGACCTCTTTCGGCTGCTCCGCCACATGAATATGCACCGGATTCCCCGCCGCAATCGGCAAAGCCCGCAGCAAATCCCCCGGATTGGTCGCCCGCAACGAATGTGGCGCAATCCCCACCCGCGTATCACTCGGCAAAGCCCGCGCCAAAGCCCGCGCCGCTTCAACCAGCCGCGCAAACCGATCCACATCATTGCCAAACCGCAACTGCCCTGCTGCCAACGGCTGCTCTCCCGCCCCGCCATAGGAATACAAAACTGGCAAATGCGTCAGCCCAATCCCGGTCAGATCAGCCGCCGCAAAAATCCGCCCCGACAACTCGGCAATATCCGCATAGACAGCCCCCCCCGGCTGATGATGCACATAATGGAACTCGCCGACCGAGGCATACCCGGCCTCCTGCATCTCCATAAACACCAGCGCCGCAATCGCCTGCATCTGTTCAGGTGTCAGACGATCCAGAAACCGATACATCAGATCACGCCACGTCCAGAAACTGTCCCGCCCGGCGATGCGGTGCTCGGTCATCCCCGCCATCGCGCGCTGAAACGCATGGCTGTGCAGGTTCGCCAGCGCAGGCAGCAAAGCCGACACCAGCACATCGCCCGCCTGCGCCTTGGCCCCAACGGATATGGCACTGATATGGCCATCCGCCACAGTGATCCTGACATTCTCGGCCCAACCTTGGGGCAGCAAAGCACGTTGAGCAAAAATCACAATGGCGACTCCTTATGTGTAGACATAATAAACATACTCGCATAAACAGCATTCAGGCAATAGCTTTTGACGAGGCATCCCATGCATCCTTCCCCGATCACCCTGATTGGCCTGCAAGCCGCCACGATGTTGGCATCTGGGCAGGGAAAATCAGACCCCTACGGCCTGATCCAAGATGCGGCCTTGGTGCTGGCCGAGGGCCGAATCGCTTGGATCGGCCCCCGCACCGACCTTCCCGCCGAGCATGCCCGCCTGCCGCAGAAAGACATGGGCGGTCGCCTGATCACCCCCGCCCTGATCGACTGCCACACCCACGTCGTCCACGGCGGCAACCGCGCCACAGAATTTGAAATGCGTCTGCAAGGGACCAGCTACGAAGAAGTCGCCCGCGCCGGCGGTGGCATCATCTCCACCGTCAAAGCCACCCGCACCGCCAGCCAAGCCGATCTGGTCGCGGCAGCACTCCCCTTCGTCGATGCGATGATTGCCGAGGGCGTCGCCGTTATCGAGATCAAATCCGGCTACGGCCTGAACCAAGACACCGAACTGCGCATGCTGCGCGCCGCCCGCGCCATCGCCACCTTGCGCCCGATCACCGTCAAAACCAGCTACCTTGCCGCCCACGCCATCCCACCCGAATACAAAGACCGCGCCGACGCCTATATCGCCGAGGTCGCCATCCCCGCCCTGCACGCCGCCCATACCGAGGGCCTCGTTGATGCCGTGGACGGTTTCTGCGAAGGCATCGCCTTCTCGCCGACCCAAATCGAGCGCCTGTTCACCGTGGCCGCCCAACTAAACATCCCGGTAAAACTCCACGCCGAGCAACTCTCCAACCTCGGTGGCGCAGCCCTCGCCGCCCGCTTCAACGCCATCTCCGCCGACCACCTCGAATACCTCGACGAAGCCGGAGTCATCGCCATGGCCCAATCCGGCACCGTCGCCGTCATCCTGCCCGGCGCGTTCTACACCCTGCGCGAAACCCAAATGCCGCCCATCGCCCTGTTGCGCAAACACAACGTCCCGATGGCCGTCGCCACCGACATGAACCCCGGCTCCTCCCCCATGTCGTCCCTCCTATTAGCGATGAACATGGCCTGCACCCTGTTCCGCATGACCCCCGCCGAGGCCCTCGCCGGGGCCACCCTAAATGCCGCCCGCGCGCTAAACCTGCCCACTCACGGCACCTTAGCCGCAGGTCAGGTCGCCGACCTCGCCATCTGGAACGCCAGCCACCCCGCCGAACTCGCCTATCGCATCGGCTTCAACCCCCTTCATCAACGCATCATCGGAGGCGCGCTTTGACCGCACTCATCTTAACTCCCGGCCAAACCACCCTCGCACAACTGGTCCGCATCTACCGCGAGGAATTGCCCGTCAGCCTCGACCGCACGGCAAAACCCGGCATCATCCGCGCCGCCGCCGCGATCAAAACCGCCGCCGCAGGCGATGCCCCGGTCTACGGCGTCAACACTGGCTTCGGCAAACTCGCCAGCATGCGCATCGCCCCCGCCGACACCGCCACCCTGCAACGCAACCTGATCCTGTCGCATTGCTGCGGCGTCGGCGAAGCCATCCCCCGCCGCCACGCCCGCCTGCTGATGGTCCTCAAACTGCTGTCCTTCGGGCGGGGCGCATCCGGCATCCGTTGGGAATTCATCGAACTTCTCGAATCCATGCTGGCCACAGGCGTTACCCCGCAAATCCCCGCCCAAGGCTCTGTCGGTGCCTCCGGCGATCTCGCCCCCTTGGCCCATATGACCGCCGTGATCATCGGCGAAGGCGAGGCCGAATACCAAGGCCAGATCCTGCCCGGAGCCAAAGCCCTCGCCGCCGCTGGCCTCAACCCCCTGCAACTCGGCCCAAAAGAAGGCCTCGCCTTCATCAACGGCACGCAATTCTCCACCGCTTTTGCGCTGGCTGGCCTGTTCGACGGCTGGAACGCCGCCCAATCCGCACTGGTGACTTCGGCCCTCTCCACCGACGCCATCATGGGTTCCACCGCTCCCTTGCAACCCGAAATCCACTCCCTGCGCGGCCACGCGGGCCAGATCGAAGCCGCCGCCTTCATGCGCGCGCTGCTCGCAGGTTCGGAAATCCGCGAAAGCCACATGACCGGCGACGCCCGCGTGCAAGACCCCTATTGTATCCGCTGCCAGCCCCAAGTCACCGGGGCCGCAATGGACGTGCTGCGCCAAGCTGCCACCACGCTGGAAATCGAAGCCAACGCCGCCACCGACAACCCCCTTGTCTTGACCGAAGCGGGCCTGATCGTCTCGGGCGGCAACTTCCACGCCGAACCCGTGGGCTTCGCCGCCGACATGATCGCCCTAGCCCTCGCAGAAATCGGAGCCATCGCGCAACGCCGAGTCGCCCTGATGGTCGATCCAGTCTTGTCCTTCAACCTCCCCCCCTTCCTGACCCCGCGCCCCGGCCTGAACTCCGGCCTGATGATCGCCGAAGTCACCACCGCAGCGCTGATGTCCGAAAACAAACACATCGCCATGCCCTGTGTGACCGACTCCACCCCCACCTCGGCCAACCAGGAAGACCACGTCAGCATGGCCGCCCACGGAGCCGTCCGCCTCGGCAAGATGGTGCAAAACCTCAACGTCATCCTCGGCGTAGAGGCGATCTGCGCCGCCCAAGGCGTCGATTTCCGCGCGCCACTGCAAACCTCCACGCCCTTGCAAGCCGTCGTCGCCCGCCTGCGCCAAGACGTGGCGACCATGGGCGATGATCGGTACATGGCCCCCGACCTTGCCGCCGCCGCCCACCTGATCGCCACCGGAGCCTTGGCCCAAGCCTCCGCCCTCACCCTTCCCACCTTGTAACCCGAGGCTGATATGACCAAACCGCTCGACAACTCCCGCCACAATATGCGCGACATTTACCCCGCCACCGGCACCGAGATCACCGCGAAAAGCTGGCAGACCGAAGCCGCGATGCGGATGCTGATGAACAACCTGCACCCCGATGTGGCTGAGAACCCGCATGAGCTGGTGGTCTACGGCGGGATCGGCCGCGCCACCCGCACTTGGGGCGATTTCGACCGCATCGTCGCCACGCTGAAAACGCTGGAAGATGATGAGACGCTGGTGGTGCAATCCGGCCGCCCCGTCGCCGTCGTCCGCACCCACAAAGACGCCCCCCGCGTGCTGATCGCCAACTCGAATCTGGTGCCGCATTGGGCGACATGGGACCATTTCAACGCGCTCGATAAAAAGGGCCTGATGATGTACGGCCAGATGACCGCTGGCTCGTGGATCTACATCGGCACCCAAGGCATCGTGCAAGGCACCTATGAGACCTTCGCCGAAGCTGGCCGTCAGCATTTCGGCGGCTCGCTCAAGGGCAAATGGATTCTGACCGGCGGCCTTGGCGGTATGGGCGGCGCACAACCCCTCGCCGCCGTGATGGCAGGCGCCTGCTGTCTGGCGGTGGAGTGTGACGAAACCCGCATCGACTTCCGCCTGCGCACCCGCTACGTCGACGCCAAAGCGCATACGCTCGACGAAGCCCTCGCGATGATCGCCGAATGGACGGCCAAGGGCGAAGCCAAATCGGTCGGTCTTCTGGGCAACGCTGCCGATATCTTCCCCGAACTCGTCCGCCGCATGAAGGCAGGCACCGCGCGCCCCGATATCGTCACCGACCAAACCTCGGCCCACGACCCGTTGCACGGCTATCTGCCGCAGGGATGGGGCGTCGCCGAATGGCGCGCGAAACAGGAATCCGACCCGGCAGCGGTGCAAACAGCCGCCCGCGCCTCGATGCGCACCCATGTCGCGGCGATGGTCGATTTCTGGAACGCAGGTGTTCCGACCTTGGATTACGGCAACAACATCCGCCAAGTCGCCCTTGAAGAAGGCTTGGAAAACGCCTTCGCCTTCCCCGGTTTTGTGCCCGCCTATATCCGCCCACTGTTCTGCAAAGGCATCGGCCCGTTCCGCTGGGTGGCCCTCAGCGGTGACCCGGAAGATATCTACAAAACCGACGCCGCGATGAAGAAACTGTTCCCGGAAAACGTCCACCTGCACCGCTGGCTGGACATGGCCGCCGACCGCATCGCCTTCCAGGGCCTGCCCGCCCGCATCTGCTGGATCGGCCTTGGCGACCGCCACCGTGCAGGCCTGATGTTCAACGAGATGGTCAAATCGGGCGAGCTGAAAGCCCCCATCGTCATCGGCCGCGATCACCTCGATGCGGGCTCCGTCGCCTCGCCCAATCGGGAAACCGAAAGCATGATGGACGGCTCCGATGCCGTCTCCGACTGGCCGCTGCTGAACGCGCTTGTTAACACCGCTTCCGGCGCAACATGGGTCTCCCTGCATCACGGCGGCGGTGTCGGCATGGGCTTTTCGCAACATTCCGGCGTGGTCATCGTCGCCGATGGCACCGATGATGCCGCCAAACGCCTCGAACGCGTCCTCTGGAACGACCCGGCTTCCGGTGTCTGGCGTCACGCTGACGCGGGCTACGAGTCCGCCATCGAGCATGCCAAAGCCCAAGGCCTGCGCCTGCCAACGATCTTGGGCAACTAAGCGCAAACACGCATCAAAGGATCGGAGGCGCAATCCTCCGATCCACACAATTTGACTAAAATTGTTTCATCTGTTCCTAAATATCCCACCGGGGTCCGGGGGTGTGAAACCCCCGGCGCTTGCCCCGCAAACCCAACCCCTCACGCCCCGCGCAACTGATCCCGCAGCATATTTACCTGATCGCGCAGCGCCGTCAGCGCCGCCAAGCTCATCCCGGATTTCTCCAGAATACAGCCCGGAATCGCAGTCGCCCTAATTTGCATATCGCGCCCGGCCTCGGTCAACGTCACCCGCACCTGCCGTTCATCCTTGGCATCGCGCGCCCGCGCCACCAACCCCTGCACCTCCAGCCGTTTCAACAGTGGCGTCAAAGTGTTGCTCTCCAACTGCAACGCTTGTCCCAACTGCCCAACGGTCTGCCCATCTGCGCCCCACAAAGCCACCAGTGCCAGATATTGCGGATAGGTCAGCCCCAAAGCCTCCAACAGCGGCTTATAGGCGTGCTGCATCGCATGCGTGGCCGAGTACAGCGAGAAGCAGATCATCTCAGCAATCGGCAGGGCGGTCTTGGCATCCATCAGGAAAACTCCTTTACCTCAAAGTATATCGCACGCGATTAAATCGCAAGCTGCATGCGAATCGGATCGACACAAAAGCATTATTGAAAAAAGGCAAGACTAAGGGGGTTGACGCAAACACCGACTCGCGTTAAACCTATCGCACACGATTTAATCGTAAAGGATACATAATGCCGACGAAAGTAGTCTACTCCACCGAAGCCACCGCATCGGGTGGCGGCCGTGATGGCAAATCGGCCACCACAGACGGCGCACTCGCTGTCACCTTGGCGGTGCCGAAAGAAATGGGCGGCAATGGTGCGGGCAACAACCCCGAGCAGTTGTTCGCCGTCGGCTATGCCGCTTGCTACCTTGGTGCGATGCGCTTTGCCGCCAGCAGTGAGAAGCTGGGAACTGTCCCCGCTGACGCATCAGTTACGTCCACCGTCGGCATCGGCCCCCGCGCCGACGGCGGCTTCGGCCTGCAGGTCGAGCTGAAAGTGTTCATGCCGGGCGTAGAGCGCGCCGTCGCCGAGAAAATTGCCGAGCGTGGCCATTTCATCTGCCCCTATTCGAACGCCACCAAGGGCAATATCGAAGTCACCACCACCGTGGTCTGACACGCTGTTTTAGTGTGTGCCGCGCCGAATGTTGGCGCATATCGTTTTGTGTATCGCGCCAACATTCGGCGCAATCTGTTGTGAAGAACTGCACTTTGCCGCACCCAAGCAGTGAAGGTCAGCAAGTCGAGGGGAGGCGCTCTGGCAGGACGCTTCCCCTCGTATCTTGGCTAAATTTTCATAAGTCGGAAAAGCAGTTTCAAGCGTCAGTCGCGTGCAATAGTCTGCCTGCAACAGGGCAGGGGGCTTTCATGGATCGGCTAAAAGGCAAAACCGCGATCATCTCGGGCGGGGCGACCGGAATAGGCGCCGCCGCCGCCCGCCTGTTCGCCGCCGAAGGCGCTGCGGTAGGTATCATCGACCGCAACGTAGATGCAGGCCAAGCCCTCGCCTTTGATCTGGTGCAACAAGGCCACCGCGCCATGTTTGCAACCGCCGATGTCAGCCAAAAATCTCAAGTCGATGCCGCCGTCGCCTTGGTCAAGGCGCAACTTGGCCCGGTCAACGTGCTGTTCAACCACGCCGGCACCATCGTCATCAAACCCTTCTTAGAGACCGAGGAGGCGGATTGGGACATGCTGTTCGATGTGAACGTCAAAAGCATGTATCTGATGACCCGCGCCGTGCTTCCGATGATGCTCGCCCAAGGCAAAGGCTCCATCGTCTGCACCTCGTCCATCTCCGCCGTCTACGCCACCCCGATGGAAGTCCTTTACGACGCCACCAAGGGCGCGTGCCACATGTTCGCCCGCGCCATCGCGGTGGAATTCCGCGACAAAGGCATCCGCTGCAACGCCGTCTGCCCCGGCTTTATCGAAACCCCACACGGCCTGCGCGAAGTGCAAGAACTGAACGCGCTGGGTGTCGATGCCTCAGAATCCGCGATCAAAGCCGCGCAAGGCCGCTTCGGCCAACCCGAAGACATCGCCCGCGCCGCCCTCTATCTCGCCTCCGACGACGCCGAATTCGTCACCGGCACGCAACTGTTCGTCGATGGCGGCTTTTCCGCCGTCTGACCCTCGCAAAGGCCCCCTGCATGTCAAACCCGCACTGGATCTACACCCAAACCGTCAAACATTTCGCCGCCGGGGCTGAGCCGCCGTTCGAAGACCCGACGGAATTGATGGCAAGCTGGGGCGCGGTCTGGGGCCTCGACAATGACGTGGGCCGCATCCGCTCGATCCTGATGCACCGCCCGGGCCCGGAAATGAACGTCGTCGATCCTGCCAAACGCCTGCCCGAGATCGGCTCTTACGGCGACCCCGTGACGGGGTGGTATTTCCAATCCGACTCTCTCCCCGACCTGCCACTGATGCAACAACAGCACGACGCCTTCGTGGCCAAACTGCAAGCCGAGGGCGTGGACATCCACTACCTAGACGGCGACGCAGGCATCCGGCTGAAACAAGTCTACACCCGCGACCCATTCATCATGGTCAAAGGCGGCGCAATCATCTGCCGGATGGGTGCCCGCATCCGCCGCGGCGAAGAACTCGCCACCACCCGCACCTTGGCCCGCATCGGCGTCCCCATCCTGCGCACCATCTCGGGCACAGGTGTGATGGAAGGCGGCAGCTTTGCATGGCTGAACGCCAAAACCTGCGCCATTGGCATCGGCGTGCGCGTCAACCGCGAAGGCGCGGAACAGGTCGGCGAAGTCCTGCGTCGCCAAGGTGTCGAACTGCTGATCGTGGAACTCTCCGGCTACGACATCCACCTCGACGTGTCCTTCCTGATGATCGACCGCGACCTTGCGCTGCTGAACCCGATGGGCCTGCCGTTCAGCTTCCTGCAACAACTCACCGCCCGTGGCATCAGATACATCGAGATCGACCCCGCCGATGATCCCTGGATCAACAACTCGCTCGCCATCGCCCCCGGAAAACTGCTGATGCCCGAAGGCGCCAGCAACCGCACCCTAGACCGCCTCGCCGCCCATGGCGTCAGCTGGACAACCATCCCCTACGCCGCCCTGCACAAAAACGGCGGCGGGTTGCATTGCTCCACCACCCCCTTGCGCCGCGATCCTCTTTAACCCAACTGGCAGGATTTCGGCCCCAGATCGCCGAATTCCTGCCACGATCCCCCGCTACACCAGCGCCATGATCACAAACTTCATCACCCCCGGCACCACCGCCTTTGCAGCCCTCTGCCTCGCAGCCTATATCCTCTTGGCCAATACCCTCGCCTACACCGCCTTCGCCATCGACAAATCCCGCGCCATAAACGCCGAACGCCGCATCCCCGAGCGCAGCCTGCTGATCCTCGCCACCTTGGGTGGCTGGATCGGGGCGAAAATAGCCCAACACCGCCTGCGCCACAAAACCCGCAAACAGCCGTTCGGCTTTCTGCTGAACCTGTCCGTGCTGATCATCCCCGGCCTATGCGCCACCGCCATCATCCTGCAATCTGACCTGACATGGGATAAGCTGACCACCCAAGCCAGCACCACCGCGCAAAGCCTGCTGACCACCAGCACAACTGCCGAAGCCCCAGCCCTGCCGCACCGCTTCGGCCCCGGCAGCGACACGGCAGCGCCCTAAAACCTATCGCACGATCACCGCATAGGGATCATAGCCGACCCCCTGCAGATCCATCAGTGGATAAGCCGTCAGCTCGATGCTCCCCACCCCCTGCGGCAGCGAATTGTTCACCCGCAGCATCTGCCGATAAGGCTCGCCCGCCGAAAACAAACCGCTACCGACCACCGCATGCTTGCCGCCGTTCACCCAATCATCGACCAGAATGACTGGCCCGCGATTCAGATGCGGTGCCAAAGCATCCAGATTGGCGGGCACGTTGCCCAGCAATCGCATCCCCAAAGACTGCGCGTAAAGATCCAGATTGGCCCGGCTTGGCCCCAACCCGCCGCCATTCGGAATGTCGCCCGGATCAAACTGCGCCTGCCCCGGAATGGCGCTGGTCATCCGCCCCGAGGCCAAGCCCCCCGCCACCACCCAACAGGTCATCCCGGTGTTCTGCCCGATCCGCGGCAGCGGATGCGAAATCTCCATATTCAGCCCCAGCGCACGCCAACTCATCGGCCCCGCCAATCCTCCGCGCGGCCCCCGGCTTTCATCTTGGCAAAAATATCCCCGCCGGAGGCATCCCACCTCGCCCGCAGCGCGCGCGTTCAGAATCGGGCGGATCAAGCATCGGCAAGCGTAGGTTGAGGTTCCACCCCACCGCGCCATAGGCCAATCCCCGCCCCCCTCCGCCCAAGCGCTAGGGCCGCCCAACGATCCGTGCTACACTCCGCCCACCCGAGTCACAGCGCAACAGGAGGCCCCGATGACCAAACACCTCGCCGATCACCGCACCGCATCCGAGGGCGGCCGTTTGCAAAACTTCCTGCGCCTTGAGCGCAGCCAATCCGCCACCGCCCCGCGCAGCCTGCACCAGCGCCCCCATCTGCGCAGCGACGACAACCCCCGCCTGCAACATTACCTGCGCATCGAACGCGGCCTATCCGACCCAGAGTAGGGTGTGTGGTTCCTGCTGAAAGCAGGGTTCACGCACCGCCCGCGCATTGCCCTAAACTGCAGTATCCTAATGCCCATGCCGATGGTGCAAATCCGGATAATGCGGATGTTTGTGCCGCAGCGGTTCATGCCGGTGCCAATGTGAATGTGGCTCGGTAACCACGCCGTCATGCGCATGCTGATGATGCGCATCGTGACTGTGCAAATGATCATGCTCCAACGCGTCGTGTTCATGGAAATGGTCATGGCGTTCCGAAAGGTGAAGCCACAACCCCAAAGCCATCAGCCCGCCCGCCGCCAGCAGCGACACCGTCAGCGCCTCATTGAAAAGCACCAGTGCAAGCACCGCCCCTATGAACGGCGCTAGTGAGAAATAAGCCCCCGTCCGCGCGGTCCCCAAATGCCGCAAGCCCAGCATGAACAGCACCAGACTGACCCCAACGCCCAGAAACCCCACAACCGCCCCCGCCACCAAAAACCTTGCATCCGGCAGCGCCGCCCCCAGCCACAGCGCCAGCGCAAAGTTCACGCAACCCGCCATCAGCCCCTTAATCATCGCAATCTGCACCGGGTCCGCCGCCGACAACTTGCGCGTCAGATTGTTGTCAATCCCCCAACACAGACAGGCCGCAGCGATCAACAGCCCGCCACGATCCAGCCGAAAACCCTGCCCATTCCAAGACAACAAAACCGCCCCGCACAGGATCGCCGCAGCACCCAGCAGCAAGCGCCGATCCACATTCTCGCGGAAAACCAGCCAAGCAATCGCCATCGTCGCCAAACCCTCAAGGTTCAACAAGAGCGCCCCCGAGGCCGCCGAGCTGCGCGCCAACCCCAGCATCAACAACAACGGCCCCAACATCCCGCCAAACAACACCACCGCCGCCAGCCAAGGCAAATCCCCCCGCCGCAAACTGGCCTCAGCACTCGGCAAACCAACCCAAGCCCGCGCAAAGGTCACCAAAGCCAACCCCACCCCGGCACCGAGATACAAAATCCCCGCCAGTAACCAAGGGTCCACCGCCCCCATCAGCAGTTTCGACACCGGAGCCGAAGCCCCAAACAAAACAGCCGCCCCAAGCGCCAAAGGCACGCCGGGCCACAGATGGGAATTAGGTTTGGTCATGGGGTGAAGTTTAGCACGGGGATGCAAGCTTGCAAGCAGGGTTCACCCATAGTTGCCTTGAACGGAGCGACGAAGCTCTCGAAAGGTCAGTTTGAGTAGGCGGTCAAGAGACCCCTAAGCCCTCTTTAGAGTAACGGCTCGGTTCCGTACGTTGCAACTCTAATCAACTTTTACTTGACACGAAACGCTTGGGCTTCCATATGAACGAATATAGAAACCCCTCGTGGACTGACCACCTCGCATGTGGACCCAGGAATCGAGTATCATTATATACGGCTGCGGGGTGCTCAAGTAGCACCCCGTTTCTGTTTAAACCATCAGGATTACTCCGTGACTGATCCAGCAGCACCTGCTCTCTTGCTAAAAGTTCGCATCTTCGTTGATTATTGGAATTTTACGCTGGCCTGCAAGGGACTGAAAAATGATTTCAGATTTGACTGGTCGAACATAGGGCCGCTCTTTGCCGAAGAAGCTGCCAAGATGGTCAACAAAGCTATTCCCCATAGCTACGAGGCCATGCATGTTTACAGTTCATACTCGCCGCATCAGGGAGTTGATATGAAGTTTAAACACTGGCTGACCAGCGTTCTCGACAAGCAGCCCGGTGTGGTAGTTGAGGCTGTTGAACGGAAACTCAAGAAATCACCGCCCAAATGTCCAAAGTGCTACGAGGCTGCAACTAACTGCGCGTCATGTGGTGCGGACATGCGCGGCACCGAGGAGAAGGGCGTCGATACCCGGATCGTGACGGATATGATGAGCCTTGCGTGGTCAGGCGGCTATGACGTTGCAGTTCTTGTCTCAGCCGACCGCGACTTCGTTCCAGTTGCTGAGGAGTTACAAAAGCGCGGCTTCAAGGTCATTCATGCGCAGATCAACGGCGCTGGTCAGGACCTTGCTCGCCACTGCTGGGGTGTTCTTGACGTAAGCGCCCTGATGCCAAAATTTGAGGCGGCACCCAAGGTCAAGGCATAGGCATAGGATTTGCATCGTAGTATTTTCTTGTGCGCGCGCGATATCCCATCCAACCATGCCGATACCCCAATCCTTAACAAATCCTTAAATCCCCACCCCTAACTCCCTGACTCCAAACACATAAAAAAGGTCCCGAGTTGGGACCTCCTTCCTTCTCTCCAAAACCCGGAACCCGAACCCCTCAGGCCCGCACCAGCTTTTCATATTGATCCGAGATCCCCAAAGTCAGCGCTCCAACCTCAAAACTATAATCCCCAATCTGCCCCACCGGAGTAACCTCCGCCGCCGTCCCGGTCAGCCAGCACTGCTGGAACCCCTCCAACTCGGCGGGCAGGATGTGCCGCTCATGCACCGTCACGCCCTGTTCGCGCAGCATCCCGATCACCGTCTGCCGGGTGATGCCGTTCAGGAAGGCATCCGGCTTCGGCGTATGAACCTCGCCATCCTTCACAAAGAAGATATTCGCCCCGGTCGCCTCGGCCACGTAGCCGCGATAGTCGAACATCATCGCATCCGAACAGCCCTTCGCTTCGGCTGCATGTTTCGACATCGTGCAGATCATATAAAGCCCCGCCGCTTTGGCTTCATGCGGGATGGTTTCAGGGCTGGGCCGCTTCCACTTGGCAATGTCCAGCTTCGCCCCCTTGGTCTTGGCATCGCCGTAGTAATTGCCCCAGGACCACACCGCCACCGCCATCCGGATCGGGTTGCGTTTTGAGGCCACGCCCATATCTTCCCCAGCCCCGCGCCAAGCCAAGGCGCGCACATAAGCGTCGGTCAACCCGTTGGCCTTCAGCGTGGCATCCTTGGCCGCTTCAATCTCGGCCACCGAGAACGGCAATTCCATATCCAACAAAGCACCCGACTTCCGCAGCCGCTCCGAATGTTGCACCGATTTGAAGATCTTGCCGTTGTAGCACCGCTCCCCCTCAAACACCGAACTCGCATAATGCAGCGCGTGGGTCAGGATATGCACATTGGCTGAACGCCATTCCACCAGCTTGCCATCCATCCAGATGAACCCGTCCCGATCGTCATACCCAGCCATCGCAGCCTCCATATTTGCGAATGTTGCGCTATATAGGTCCAATTCGGACATAATATTGCGTGAAATCGAAGAATCGCTAAACCTTATGTCTTGGAATGTCAACAACCCTGACGTATCTTACACAGCGAGGAGACTTCCATGGCCGAACAAAGTACCGGTGGCGAAAGCCTGCTGTTCCTGACCGATGAGAACCTGCGCAAGGGCATTGAGGCGATGTTCTTCGCCTATCGCGGCTTCACGGCTGACCCCGATCGCATCCTTGAAAACATGGATTATGGCCGCGCCCATCACCGCGCTGTGCATTTCATCAACCGCTCTCCGGGCACCACCGTGGGCAATCTGCTGACCATCCTCGGCGTCACCAAACAATCGCTGAACCGCGTGCTTCGCACTCTGTTCGACGATGGCCTGGTTGAGGCCCGCGTCGGCAAGCAAGACAAACGCGAGCGGCACCTGTATCTCACCGACAAGGGCCACAGCCTGGAGCGCGCCTTATCCGACGCCCAACGCGCAAGAATGCGCGCCGCTTACCGTGCTGCGGGCCCTAGCGCCGTGCAGGGCTTCCGCACCGTGCTAGAGGCAATGATGGACGCCGAGCAACGCCGCCAGTATCAAGGCCTGAAAGAGGGCAGCACATGATCGAATTACCCGCTCACCTGCTGGTCGTCGACGACGACGAACGCATTCGCGGACTGTTGCAGAAATTCCTGATCCGCAACGGCTTCCTCGTCTCGACCGCCCGCGATGCCGCCCAAGCCCGCCGCCTGCTGGCCGGGCTGGAATTCGACCTGCTGGTGCTGGATGTGATGATGCCCGGCGAAGACGGCATCAGCCTGACCCGTGCCTTACGCGCCACTCTCACCGTGCCGATCTTGCTTTTGACCGCCAAAGGCGAGACCAACAACCGCATCGAAGGCTTTGAGGCGGGGGCCGATGATTACCTGATCAAGCCGTTTGAACCCAAAGAACTGCTGCTGCGCATCAATGCCATCCTGCGCCGTGTGCCTGCCGTCAAAGCCTCCAGCCCTGCGCCGAAAATCCTGCACATGGGCCCCGTCCGCTACGACATGGATCGGGGTGAACTGTGGCGCGGCCAAGATCTGATCCGCCTGACCTCAACCGAGGCGGCGCTGATGCGGATCTTCTCGGCGCAACCCGGCACGCCGATGTCGCGCGACAAACTTGTCGGCGATATGCCGCGCGACGACAGTGCGGGCCAGGAACGTGCGGTTGATGTGCAAATCACCCGTCTGCGTCGCAAGATCGAAGACGATCCGAAATCGCCACGCTACCTGCAAACCGTGCGCGGTGAGGGCTACATGCTGCAAAC
This sequence comes from Cypionkella sp. TWP1-2-1b2, assembly GCF_049896245.1. Classification (NCBI taxonomy): domain Bacteria; kingdom Pseudomonadati; phylum Pseudomonadota; class Alphaproteobacteria; order Rhodobacterales; family Paracoccaceae; genus Cypionkella; species Cypionkella sp. TWP1-2-1b2. Next base: position 23,458 of record NZ_JAFCTX010000018.1, read on the forward strand.
CGATTAACGCAGCCAGCCACAGTTCCTTCACAATTTCCTGCCAGTTTGGCCAAATAACAATCTTTGGGAGAGACCATGACCTTGCTGAAATACGCCGCTGCCTGCGGCTTTGCTTTGCTGTCCACCACGGCTTTTGCACAAGACCTCGTACCCTATTCCGACGCCGGTGGCTGGGATGTGCAGGTTGATCCGACTTTGGGCAATGGCTGCCTGCTGTCGTCGGATTTTGAAGACGGCTCTCATGTCCGCATCGGTTTTGACCGCACCGCAGGCAATGGCTATGTCATCGCCGCCAACACCGCTTGGGGCGAGATCACCGATGGCACCGATTATCCGATCAGCTTCATGCTGGATGATCAGAAATACGACGGCAGCGCCAAGGGTCTGCATCTGGATGATCTGCCCGGCGTCATGGTCACTTTTGACAGCGTCGATTTCCTGACTGACCTTGCCGCGAAAACCACTATGACGCTGCAAAGCGAAGGTGCCGATGTGATGTTGATCGACCTTTCCGGCAGCGATGAGGCGATCACCGAAACCATCGCCTGCCAAGACGAACAAGAAAAAGGCTAAGCCAACACGCCGGGGGGTTGCCACCCCCCGGACCCCCGTATCATCGTCAGAACGCGGTAAAGCCGCCTGACAGCCGCCCGCGAGATCCGAGCATCCGATGACCACGCACCATCCCCTGCTGGGCGTCCAGCCGCCATTTGCCGATCACCTTGGTCTGCGCATCCTGTCCGCCCAGCCTGACCGGATTGAGGCTGAAATGCTGGCCTCGCCGCAGCTGATCAACCGCAACGGCACGCTGCATGGCGGTGCCGTGATGGGGATGGCCGATCATCTTGGCGGGCTTGGGGCCTTTATGAACATCGGCCCTACTGAGAGCACCGCCACGGTGGAAAGCAAAACCAACTTCTTCCGCGCCATTCCGGCGGGCGATCTGCTGCACGGGGTCGCTGTGCTGTTGCATGGCGGGCGCCAGACCATGGTGTGGCAGACCACGTTGACCCGCAGCGATGGCAAGATGGCCGCCATGGTGACGCAAACCCAGATCGTGCTGCGCGATCCGAAGTTCTGACGCCACCCGTGCGGTGAGTCGCGCCCAGCCAGCCAAGGCTCTCCGCTTTGCCCCTGCTGTTAAGCTGGAAAACTGCTCGACCTCATCTCGCTTTCGGCGCGTTCCTGCCGACGCCTTACATTACAATCCGCAGGCGGAACCGTAGCGGTCCTTACGTGTTTTTACCATGAAAGCGCGGCCCGCATGTCAATCGGGCATAACGGCATGAAGAACAGGGTGGTTTTCCCGATCTCCCACCTTGGCCAACGCAATGGCAGTCGAGCTTCTATCCCGTTTGTGGACAGCGTTTTCACCGTATCAGCGCCCGCAACTTTGCCCATAACTCTGGAGGACAAGCAAGATGGACCACAGCAACCATACCCCGCTGGACCGCACCGAATTCAACACGGCGTTGTTGGAAAACGCCCCCGTCTATGGGGCGGATGACCACAAAATCGGCACGATCTCGCATGTGCATGGCGCAGGTGCCGTCACCGATGTTGTGCTGGATGTCGGTGGATTTCTCGGCATCGGCTCGAAACCCGTGTTGGTCAGCGTTGATCAGCTTAATCTGATGCGGGATGAGGATGGCAACATCCATGGCGTCACCTCTTGGACGAAAGAGCAACTGCAAGAACTGCCAGAACATCAGCATTGATCGCAGCGGATGTGACCGCATGATTGATCATTGACCCGCACTATCGCAAACCCGGACTCGCCATGAGTGAGTCCGGGTTTTGCACGGAAATGTGGCCATAATCGGCGGTTCCGATTTCGGCACAACTGCAATAGTATTCTGGCCAAAGTGCAAAAGGCCGATCTTGTGACCACCCTTCTCATCAACTCCCCCCAGTCCGAAAACCACCTGACACCCCCCGGCCACCCCGAGCAGGTCGCGCGTTACGCCGCTGTGCAGTCTGGTCTCAAGGGCGTTGATCTGCTCTACCGCGGTGCGCCATTGGCCGAGGATACAGACATCCTGCGCGCGCATCCCGCGCGCTATCTAGCCAAGGTCCGCGCCGCATCGCCTGTCACTGGATGGGCGCAACTTGACGGCGACACCTATCTGTCCCCCGGCTCGGTTACCGCCGCCCTGCATGCGGTTGGCGGGGCCTGCGCTGCGGTTGACACCGTGCTGGCTGGCGAAGCCACCAACGCTTTCCTCGCCGCACGTCCCCCCGGCCATCACGCCGAATCTGAAACCGCTATGGGGTTCTGCGTCTTTGGAACAGTCTCTATCGCAGCACTTAGAGCCTTAAATCATCACAACCTCGGCCGTATAGCCGTGGTCGATTTTGACGTGCATCACGGCAACGGCACGCAAGATTTGCTGTGGAACGAACCCCGCGCGCTGTTTTGTTCCAGCCACCAGATGCCGCTTTATCCCGGTACTGGTAGCCCTACGGAAACAGGCGCGCATGGCCAAATCTTGAACGTCCCGCTCAGCGAACACACAGGTTCCGGCCCGATGCAAGAGGCTTACGAGTCCCTCATCTTCCCTCGCATTGCGGCGTGGCAGCCCGATCTTATCCTGATCTCGGCAGGCTTTGATGCCCATGCCGCCGACCCGCTCGCGGGCTTGGAATGGCAGACCGAAGACTATGCATGGCTCACCCAGCGCATCTGCGATTTGGCTGATGCCCATTGCGCGGGCCGGGTGGTATCCTGCCTTGAGGGCGGCTATGATCTGCCCGCGCTGACCGCTTCGGTACGCGCACATGTGGGTGTTTTGCAGGAGCGCGGGAAATGACCGAGCCGACTATGAAATCTAAGGCCGTAGCGGATATGTCCTTTGAGGAAGCCATGGCGGCCCTCGAATCAGTCGTCACCCAGTTGGAACGCGGCGAAGTCGCCTTGGAACAAAGCATCGCGCTTTACGAAACAGGCGCAAAGCTGAAAGCTCACTGCGCCGCCAAGTTGAAATCCGCCGAGGAAAAGGTCGAATTGATCCGCGCCGCCGAAGGCCGCGCCGTTGGTGTAACCCCGGTGGAGGGGATGTGAGCTTCCCCACCCTTCTCGCCGCCGATGCTGGCCTGATCCAAGCCCGCCTGAAGGCCGCTTTTGCCGAACTGCCCGACCAACCCGTAATCTACGCCATGGCCTATGCCAGCGCCGGAGGCAAACGCCTGCGCGGGTTCCTCACCTTGGAATCCGCCCGGATGCTGGGCATCTCTCCCATCGTCTCCATCTCTGCCGCAGCCGCCGTCGAGTCGCTTCACGCCTACAGCCTGGTTCACGACGACCTACCCGCAATGGACAACGATGCCCTGCGCCGGGGCCTGCCCACCGTTCACATAAAATGGGACGAAGCCACCGCCATCCTCGCCGGAGACGCCCTGCAAACCCTCGCCTTTGAATTGCTGACCGACCCCGCGCTTGGCCCTGCCGAGATGCGGCTGAAACTGATCGCGGGCCTCGCAAAAGCCTCTGGCGCGCAAGGCATGGTGCTGGGCCAAGCCTTGGACATCGCCGCCGAATCCGCCGCCAGCCCGCTGACGCTAGAAGAAATCACCGCCCTTCAAGCTGGCAAAACCGGCGCGCTGATCCGCTTCGCCGCCGAATCCGGTGCCATCCTTGCGCAGCAAAACCCAAGGCCGTTGCGCGCCTATGCCACCGCTCTCGGACTCGCCTTCCAGATCGCCGACGATATTCTCGATGTCACCGGAGACGCGACAAAAGCCGGAAAGCGCCTGCAAAAAGACGCCGCCGCAGGCAAAGCCACCTTCGTGTCATTGCTGGGGCTTGATGCCGCACGCGCCCGCGCCAAATCTTTGGTATCAGAGGCCTGCGACCACCTCGCCCCCTACGGCGCATCCGCGCAAAACCTGATCGACTGCGCCCGTTTCACCATCGCGCGGGAAAGCTGAACATATGACCGACCGCCCCAAAACTCCGCTGCTAGACCGCGTGCATCTGCCCTCGGATATGAAGGCGCTGTCAGATCGCGAGTTAAAACAACTCGCCGATGAACTCCGCGCCGAAACCATTTCTGCGGTTTCCGTCACCGGCGGCCACCTTGGCGCGGGCCTCGGCGTCGTGGAACTCACCGTCGCCCTGCACGCCACCTTCCACGCGCCGCGCGACAAGATCATCTGGGATGTCGGCCACCAATGCTATCCGCATAAAATCCTCACCGGACGCCGCGACCGCATCCGCACCTTACGCTCCGAAGGTGGCCTCTCCGGTTTCACCAAACGCAGCGAATCCCCCTATGATCCGTTCGGCGCGGCCCATTCCTCCACCTCGATCTCTGCCGCCTTGGGCTTTGCAATGGCTGCTGAATTAGGCGGCGATCCTGGTGACGCCATCGCGGTGATCGGCGATGGTTCGATGTCCGCAGGCTTGGCGTTTGAGGCGATGAACAACGCGGGCCATCTGAAAAAACGTCTGTTTGTCATCCTGAACGACAATGAAATGTCTATCGCCCCCCCGGTCGGCGCGCTCTCCGCCTACCTCAGCCGCATGTATGCAGGCGAGCCGTTCCAAGACCTGAAATCCGCTGCCAAAGGCATGGTGTCGCTGCTGCCCGAACCCCTGCAAGAAGGCGCGCGCCGTGCCAAGGAAATGCTGAAAGGCATGGCCGTCGGCGGCACCTTGTTCGAGGAACTCGGCTTCTCCTACATCGGCCCCATCGACGGCCACGACCTCGACCAACTGCTGCCCGTCCTGCGCACGGCGGCAGCCCGCGCCACCGGCCCGATGCTGATCCATGTGCTGACCAAAAAGGGCAAAGGCTACGCCCCCGCCGAAGCCGCCCGCGACAAAGGCCACGCCACCGCCAAATTCGATGTCCTCACCGGCGTGCAGCAAAAAGCCGCCTCCAACGCCCCCAGCTACACTAAGGTCTTCGCCCAAGCCCTGCTCCGCGAAGCCGAAACCGATGACAAAATCGTCGCCATCACCGCCGCGATGCCAGACGGCACCGGGCTGGATCTGTTCGCCGCCCGCTTCCCCAAACGCACATTCGACGTCGGCATCGCTGAGCAACACGCTGTAACCTTCTCGGCGGGCCTCGCCGCAGGCGGCATGAAGCCGTTTTGCACGATCTACTCCACCTTCCTGCAACGCGGTTACGATCAGGTCGTCCACGATGTCGCCATCCAACGCCTCCCCGTCCGTTTCGCCATCGACCGCGCCGGATTGGTCGGCGCAGACGGCGCGACCCATGCAGGCAGCTTTGACATAGCTTTCCTGTCCAACCTCCCCGGTTTCGTCGTCATGGCCGCAGCCGATGAGGCCGAACTCGTCCACATGGTCGCCACCGCCGCCGCTCATAATTCCGGCCCCATCGCCTTCCGCTATCCGCGCGGCGAAGGCACCGGGGTTGAGATGCCAGCGCGCGGCATCCCCCTAGAAATCGGCAAAGGCCGCCTAATCCAACAAGGCGCGCGCGTCGCCCTGCTGTCCTTCGGCACCCGCCTAAGCGAAGTCCAAAAAGCCGCCGAAAGCCTCACCGCCAAAGGCTTAACCCCCACCATAGCCGACGCCCGCTTCGCCAAACCGCTAGACCGCGACCTGATCCTGAACCTCGCCCGCACCCACGAGGCGCTAATAACCATCGAAGAAGGTGCTATCGGCGGCTTCGGCAGCCATGTAGCACAACTGCTGGCCGATGAGGGCATCTTCGACCACGGCCTGAAATTCCGCAGCATGGTCCTGCCAGACACCTTCATCGACCACGCCAGCCCCGAAGCGATGTACCGCAGCGCCGGGATGGATCCGGCGCAGATCGAGGCGAAAGTGCTGGAAACCTTGGGCGTGGCGGTGGTGGGCAAGGGGGCTTAGCTGGCGATCAAGCCGGAGTGGCAATCATAAATTTTTGTGCAAAGCACTTTCCATAGCAGAAAACGATAAATCACTTTTCAGAGGGGCGAGTCAACGCGTGCGGCGCTATTCAGTTGCGCTAATTGACGCCAAAAAAGTGTTGCGACACACCCGACGAATTCTTCAAGCGTGTTTCTGCGCAAAAGCTTATTTTCGCCAGCGCAACTTCGCTTGACTCGTTGCGCCCGGCTGTGAATCCGGCGTGTTAGACTAGATTGCCTGCGCGTCGGGCTTACCTCTGCAATGCCCGCAAAGATGCCGGGCGTTAGAGGAGGACCACACCATGAAACTTTCCTATGCTTTTGCCGCCGTTGCTCTGCTGGCCGCCCCGGCTTTCGCTCAAACCGAGGCCGATATCAAAGTTGACCCTTCGACCGTCACCTGCAACGATTTCGCGCTGATGGACATGCAGAACATGACCGCTGTTGGCATCGCGATGAAAGAATCGATGAAGGATGATGCCGCGATGAACACGAAATACAGTGCTCTCAGCGATGAAGACATGGCCACCGCAGCGGCGGATGCCTGCAAGGCCCATCCCGATGGCAAAGTTGCTGACGCACTGAAGATGTGATTTTCAGCAGGGTATAGGGCGATTGATCGGCGTCACTGCCGTGCGGCAGACCTTTACACAAGGTTAACGAGACTGCTTTAACCCGTTGAAATCATGTAAACCGCAAGCCTGTCCACGCGTGGACAAGCTATAATAAAAACGCGCGCGGGAGAAAACCCACGCGCGTTTTCAACTCTCAAACCAGCGTTACGCCAGATCAAACCGATCCGCGTTCATCACCTTGACCCAAGCTTTCACAAAGTCGCGCACAAACGCCGCCTGCCCGTCACTCTGCCCGTAAACCTCGGCCAAGGCCCGCAGTTGCGAGTTCGATCCGAACACCAGATCATTCCGCGTCGCCGTCCACTTCAACGCCCCCGTGGCACGATCCCGGCCCTCAAACTCTGTCTCTGCCGGGGATGTGGCCTTCCAGACTGTGTCCATATCCAGCAGGTTAACGAAGAAATCGTTGCTCAAAACGCCCGGACGGGCCGTGAACACACCATGCTGGGAATGCCCCGCATTGGCATCGAGAACCCGCAGGCCACCAACCAGAACCGTCATCTCCGGCCCGGTCAGGGTCAGCAGTTGCGCCCGATCCAGCAGCAATTCCTCTGCCGAAATCGAATACTGTACCTTCATATAGTTGCGGAACCCGTCCGCCACCGGCTCCAGCACCGCAAAGCTTTCCACGTCCGTCTGTTCCTGCGAAGCATCCGTCCGTCCCGGCGCAAACGGCACCGCAACCGGATACCCAGCCGCCGCCGCTGCGTTTTCAACAGCAGCCGAGCCGCCGAGAACGATCAGATCGGCCAGCGACACGGTTTTGCCCGAAGTCGCGTTGAAAGAAGCCTGCACGCCTTCCAGAACCGCCAGCACTTTCGCCAGCTGTTCCGGCTGGTTCACTGCCCAATCCTTCTGCGGAGCCAGACGAACACGCGCACCATTCGCACCGCCACGTTTATCAGAACCCCGGAAGGTCGAGGCCGAGCCCCAAGCAACCGAAACCAGTTCCGAAACCGTCAGCGCCGATCCCAAAATCTGCGCCTTCAACGCGGCCACATCTGCCGCATCAATCGGCGTGCCAGTGGCATCCGGCACCGGATCTTGCCAGATCAGTTCTTCCGCAGGCACTTCCGGCCCCAAATACAGCACTTTCGGTCCCATATCGCGGTGGGTCAGCTTGAACCAAGCCCGTGCAAACGCATCGGCAAACGCTGCCTGATCGTCGTGGAAGCGGCGCGAGATCGGCCCATAGATCGGGTCAAACCGCATCGCAAGGTCAGCCGTCGTCATCATCGGGCGATGGGTGATCGCCGGATCATGTGCGTCGGGGATCATGTCCTGCGGCTCGACATCGCGAGCGAGGAAAATCTGCGCGCCTGCGGGGCTTTTGGTCAGCTCCCATTCATACTTGAACAGCATGTTGAAATAGCCGTTGTCCCAAGTGGTCGGGTTCGGCTTCCAAGCGCCCTCAATGCCGCTGCTGGTGGTGTGAACCCCCACGCCGGACTCAAACCCATTCTGCCAGCCCAAACCCTGCTGCGCCATCGAAGCACCTTCAGGATCAACGCCAACCAAAGCCGCATCGCCCGCGCCATGGGCTTTGCCGAACGTATGGCCGCCCGCAACCAAGGCCACGGTTTCTTCATCATCCATCGCCATCCGCGCAAACGTCTCACGAATATCGCGGCCAGACGCCACCGGATCAGCCACGCCATCCGGGCCTTCGGGGTTGACGTAGATCAGGCCCATCTGCACGGCGGCAAGCGGGTTTTCCAGATCACGCTCGCCCGAATAGCGGCTGTTTTTGTTGGCAGGATCGTTAGACGCGATCAACCAGGTGTCCTCCGAACCCCAATAGATATCCTCTGGCGGCTCCCACACATCCACCCGTCCACCACCGAAACCGAAGGTCTTGAAGCCCATCGACTCCAGCGCCACATTGCCGGTCAAAACGATCAGATCGGCCCAGGAAATCGAGTTGCCGTATTTCTGCTTGATCGGCCACAACAGGCGACGCGCCTTGTCCAAGCTGACGTTATCCGGCCACGAATTCAGTGGCGCGAACCGCTGCGTGCCAGACCCCGCACCGCCACGGCCATCGCCGGTGCGGTAGGTGCCTGCACTGTGCCACGCCATGCGGATGAAGAACGGGCCGTAATGGCCCCAATCGGCAGGCCACCACGGCTGGCTATCGGTCATCAATGCGACAAGGTCTTGCTTCACCGCTGCCAAATCCAGCGCCTTGAACGCTGCGGGATAATCAAACTCTGTCAGCATCGGGCTGGCGCTGGGTGCATTCTGGTGCAAAATCCGCAGGTTAAGCTGGTTCGGCCACCAATCGCGGTTGGAGCGTGCTTTGTGCGTGGTGTGCTGACCACCGCCATGCATCACCGGGCATTTGCCGCCGCTTGCACTGTCGTTTCCGTCCATAGCTTTCCCCGATTCTGCTGAAAACCGCCCCTAGAGCGGCCTTTTGCTATTTGCTTGCACCTCTATAACAACTGCGTGGCATTAGTTTAAGTTGAATATACTGATTGTTCCGATAAGCTGTCCTTATGATAAATTTTACCCTGAAACAGTTCCGCTATTTTGAGGCTTTGGCGCGCCACGGCCATTTCGGGCGCGCGGCAGAGGTCTGCGCCATCTCGCAACCCGCGCTGTCGATGCAAATCAAAGAATTGGAAGCCGCGCTGGGCACCAATCTGTTTGAACGTGGCGCGCGGCAGGTGCGGCTGACGAGCTTTGGCGAGGCGTTTGCGGTCAGGGTGCGCGACATTCTGCGCTCGGTCGATGAATTGGCTGACATTGCGCGGGCGGCGCAGACGCAACTGGTGGGGCGGCTGCGGATCGGGGTGATTCCCACCGTAGCGCCCTATCTGCTGCCCACCATCATCGGCAATCTGATGCGGCTGAACGCCGATCTCGATTTGCAACTGCGCGAAACCATCACGCCCAAGCTGCTGACTGAACTGGCAGAGGGCCGCTTGGACACAGCCATCGTGGCGCTGCCAATCTCGGAACCTTCGCTCACCGAAGTACCCCTGTTTTCCGAAGATTTCGTGCTGATCCGCCCTGCCGAGGATGAAGGAAAACCGGTGCCCAGCCGCGAACGCCTGCGCGAAATGCGGCTGTTGTTACTAGAGGAAGGCCACTGTTTCCGCGATCAAGCCCTGTCGTTTTGTAACATGTCCGCCGCCCCACCGCGCGAGCTTCTGGATGGCAGCTCGCTGTCCACCTTGGTGCAAATGGTCAGCGCAGGCATCGGCGTGACGCTGATTCCCGAGATGGCGATGGCGGTGGAAACCCGCTCGGCCTCGGTTTCGGTGGCGCGCTTCGGTGATCCGAAACCGCAGCGTGTGGTTGGCATGGTTTGGCGCAAAACCTCGCCCCTGGCCAAGCAACTAAGCCAAGTGGCTGAACTGGTGCGGTTCTCGGCCGAGTCTCTGCGCGCCCAACATGGGGCCGCCCGATGATCTGCTTGTTTTTTAGGCGGCTTTCGCGGAAATCTTCATCACTTGCGCCGAAACCGCCCCCTGATGCACAAAGTGTTAGAGGATCACCGCTGGCTGTGAAAAAACCTATCCATCCCTGAAAGAAAATATCATGTCCATCCTCGCCAGCATCTACCATCTGACCCATTACAAATACGACCGCCCGGTCACTTTGGGTCCGCAGATCATCCGCCTGCGCCCCGCTCCGCACAGCCGCACGCGGGTGGTGTCGCACGCGCTGAAAGTCACCCCCGCCAACCATTTCGTGAACTATCAGCAGGATTTATACGGCAACTGGCTGGCCCGCTATGTCTTCCCCGATCCGGTGACGGAACTCAAAATCGAGGTCGATCTGACCGCCGATATGACCGTCTATAACCCGTTCGATTTCTTCGTTGAGGCCAGCGCCGAAACCTGGCCGTTCAACTACCCCGCCGAGATCGCCGAAGATCTGGTGATCTACCGCAGCTGCGACGCCCCCGGCCCCTTGCTGCAAGCCTTCCTCGACCGCGTGCCCCGTGATCCCCTCCGCACCATCGACTTTATCGTGCGGCTGAACGCGCAGATTGCGCAGGAAATCGGCTATGTCATTCGGATGGAGCCGGGGGTGCAGACGCCGGAAGAAACCCTCGGACTGGCGCTTGGATCTTGCCGCGATACCTCATGGCTGCTGGTGCAGTCGCTGCGGCACTTGGGTTTTGCCGCGCGGTTTGTCTCGGGCTATCTGATCCAGCTGAAACCCGATCTGACGGCGGTTGACGGCCCCCAAGGCACCGACAAAGATTTCACCGACCTGCACGCGTGGTGCGAGGTCTACCTTCCCGGCGCTGGCTGGATCGGCCTCGACCCCACCTCTGGCCTGCTGACCGGCGAAAGCCATATCCCGCTGTCGGCCACGCCGCATTACGCCAACGCCGCCCCAATTTCCGGCATGGCCAGCTACGCCGAGGTCGCGTTTGACTTCGACATGACCGTCACCCGCACCGCCGAACATCCGCGCATCACCATGCCGTTCTCGGATGCCGCTTGGGATGATCTGAATGCCTTGGGTCATAAGGTTGATGCAGCCCTCGCCGCAGGCGATGTGCGCCTGACCATGGGCGGCGAGCCGACTTTCGTCTCAACAGACGACTTTGAGGCGGGCGAGTGGAACACCGATGCCGTCGGCCCTACAAAACGCGTGTTCGCCGATGCCCTGATCCGCCGCCTGCAAGCCAAATTCGCGCCGGGCGGTTTCCTGCATTACGGTCAAGGCAAATGGTATCCCGGCGAAACCCTGCCGCGCTGGACGTTCAGCCTGTACTGGCGCCGCGATGGCAAACCGATTTGGGCGAACCCCGATCTGATCGCGCATGAGGTCTTGGAAGGGGCGACGCCGGAACAGGCCAGCACCCTTCTGCAAAACATCGCGGAAACGCTTGGCCTGCCGACCGAAAACGTCACCCCCGCCTTTGAAGACCCCGCCGAATGGATCGTCAAGGAAGGCAATCTGCCGGAAAACGTCACCCCCGAAAACTCGCAGCTGAAAGACCCCGAAGAACGCAACCGCATCGCCCGCGTGTTCTCGCGCGGCCTGACCGAACCCTCTGGCTTTGTTCTCCCCGCGCAACGCTGGCAATCCCGCGCGGCGCAAACTTGGGTGTCGGAAAAATGGGCGTTGCGGCGTGGCCATCTGTTTCTTGTGCCGGGCGACAGCCCCGTCGGCTACCGCCTGCCACTGGGCTCGCTGCCTTATGTCAAGCCCGCCGACTATCCCCATATCCACCCGTCTGACCCGTTCGATACCCGTGGCCCGCTGCCCGACTTCACGCCAGAACCCGCCCAAGCCGTCGCCAGTTTTACCGCGTCCGAGGCTACCCAAGACCGCCGCGAGCAGGTGATTTCCGACCTTGCAGGCTCGGTCCGCACCGCGATTTCGGTGGAACCCCGCGATGGTCGGCTGTGTGTGTTCATGCCCCCGGTGGAAAAGGTCGAAGACTACCTCGAACTGATCGCCGCCGCCGAAGCCGCCGCCAAGAAACTCGGCCTTCCGGTGCATATCGAAGGCTACGGCCCGCCCAATGATCCGCGCCTGAACGTGATCCGCGTCGCCCCCGATCCGGGCGTGATTGAGGTCAACATTCACCCCTCGCACAACTGGGCCGAAACTGTCCTCACCACCGAAATCGTCTATGAAGAAGCCCGCCAGCTGCGTCTTGGTGCCGATAAATTCATGATCGACGGCAAGCATACCGGGACAGGCGGCGGCAACCATGTCGTTGTCGGCGGCGTCACCCCGTCCGACAGCCCGTTCCTGCGCCGCCCTGATCTGCTGGCCAGCCTGATCCTGCATTGGCAACGCCACCCGTCGCTGTCCTATATGTTCTCGGGCCTGTTCATCGGCCCCACCTCGCAAGCTCCCCGCATCGACGAAGCGCGGATGGATGCGCTGTATGAGTTGGAAATCGCCTTAGCCCAAATCCCGACGCCGGGGCAGGGGGCAGCCCCCCCGCCGTGGCTGATCGACCGCCTTTTGCGCAACCTGCTGGTCGATGTCACAGGCAACACCCACCGCGCCGAGATTTGCATCGACAAACTCTACTCCCCCGATGGCCCCACCGGCCGCCTCGGCCTCGTCGAATTCCGTGGCTTTGAGATGCCACCAAACCCGCGCATGAGCCTCGCGCAACAACTGCTGATCCGCGCCCTGATCGCCCGCATGTGGGCCAGCCCGATCAAAGGCAATCTCACCCGCTGGGGCACCAATCTGGCCGACCGCTTCATGCTGCCGCATTTCGTCTGGGCCGATTTCCTTGATGTGCTGGCCGACCTGCGCCAGCAGGGCTTTGATTTCAACCCCGACTGGTTCAAGGCCCAAGCCGAGTTCCGCTTCCCGTTCTGTGGTGAAGCGACGTTCGAAGGCGTCACCTTGGAAATCCGCCAAGCGCTGGAGCCGTGGCACGTCATGGGTGAAACCGGGGCGATTGGCGGCACCGTGCGCTACACCGACAGTTCCGTTGAGCGTCTGCAAGCCAAACTGACAGGCGGTGATCCGGGCCGCTATACCGTCACCTGCAACCAGCGCCAAATGCCGATGCAGACGGTAGGCGCGGGCGTCTCGGTCGCCGCGGTCCGGTTCAAAGCATGGCAGCCGCCTTTGGCCTTGCACCCGGTCCTCCCCGTCAACGCGCCGCTGACCTTCGATGTCTACGACACTTGGACAGGTCGCGCTTTGGGCGGCTGCACCTATCACGTCGCCCACCCCGGCGGGCGCAATTATGATACGTTCCCGGTGAACAGCAACGAGGCCGAAGCGCGCAGGCTTGCCCGGTTTGAACCACACGGGCATACTGGCGGCCAATATGAACCCACAGCCGAAACCCCGCACCCCGAGTTCCCGATGACCCTCGATCTGCGCCGCGCACCCCGGCACTGATGGCACGCAAGGCCACAGCAAAGCCGGTCGATACCCAGCTTTTCGCCCGGTATCAGCCCCTTCCCGGCGTGCCGGATGAACTGGTGGACGCGCAAGGCGCGATGCGTCCGGTTTGGGCTGGCCTGATCGCGCATATGTCGGGGCTGTCGGCAGCAGGGGTGCAGGATGCCTTCGCGCGCGGTGAACAGCATCTCGCCGATACCGGCGTGTTCTTCCGAAAATATGGCGACAAATCCAGCGCGGGCCGCGACTGGCCGTTCTCAGCCGTGCCGATCCTGCTGCCCGAAGCCGATTGGCGCGGCATTCAGGCAGGGCTGATCCAACGCGCCGATCTGATGGAGATGCTGGCAGCCGACCTTTACGGCGAAAACCGACTGGTGACCGAGGGCCATCTGCCTGCCAGCCTGATCGCCGAGAACCCCGAATGGCTGCGGCCCATGGTGGGAGTGAAACCCCGCTCGGGCCACTTCCTGCATTTCATGGCGTTTGAGATTGGCCGAGGCCCAGATGGCAGTTGGTGGGTACTGTCTGACCGCACCGACGCGCCCTCTGGTGCGGGCTTTGCGCTGGAAAACCGCGTGGCAGCCAGCCGCGTGTTCCCCGACCTGTACCGCAATACCAACGTCCATCGCCTCGCAGGCTTCTTCCGCGCCTTCCGCGATGCGCTTGAAAACCTGCGCAGCGATCCGACCTCTCGCGTCGGCATCCTGACCCCCGGCCCCTTGACCGATACCTATTACGAGCAGGCCTATATCGCCCGCTATCTCGGCATGGCTTTGCTCGAAGGCGAAGACCTTACCGTTGAAAACGGCCAGCTTTATGTCCGCACCGTCGAAGGCCTCGCCCCGGTCGATGTGCTGTGGCGGCGGATGGATGGCATCTGGGCTGATCCGCTGGAACTGCGCGGCGACAGCCATCTCGGCACCCCCGGCCTGATGTCGGCGGTGCGGCAAGGCCATGTCACTATGGTGAACGCTTTGGGAGTCGGCGTGCTGGAAACTCAGGCGCTGATGGCCTTTCTGCCCAAAATCTGCAAAGTGCTGACCGGGCAGCCGCTGCAAATCTCTAATGTGGCCACATGGTGGTGCGGTCAGGCCAAAGAGCTTGCCCATGTCCGCGCCCATGCCGACCGGATGCTGATCGGCCCGGCCATGGCCACCCGCATTGCCTTTGAATCCACCGCCCCGCATGCCGTTGGCGGCCAGATGCGCGGCAGCGAGGACGACGCTGATCTGCACGACTGGCTGACCGACAACGCAGGCGGCTTGGTTGGCAAAGAACTCGTCACCCTCTCGACCACGCCGTTCTATGAAAACGGCGCTTTGGTGCCTCGGCCGATGTCACTGCGCGTCTTCCTTGCCCGCACCGAACAAGGCTGGCAAGTCATGCCCGGCGGCTTTGCCCGCATTGGCGCAGGCACCGACACCACCGCGATTTCTATGCGCAACGGCGGCTCGGTCGCCGATGTCTGGGTGGTCAGCGACACGCCCGTCGAACCCGTCACCCTGCGCACCCCCAAATCCACCCCCTTCATCCGCGCCCAGCCCGGCCCCTTGCCCAGCCGCGCCGCTGACAATCTGTTCTGGCTCGGCCGCTATGTCGAGCGCACCGAGGGTCTGCTGCGCCTCGTCCGCGCCTACAACGGCAGGGTGAATGAGGCGGGCAACACAGCCCTGCTTGCCACCATCCGCGCCCGGCTGAAATCCTACGGCGTCGATGCAACCGAAGCCTTCCCGGCAGGCGTGCTGAGCACCCTCAGCTCCGCGGTCTACAGCGCCAGCCAAATCCGCGACCGCTTCAGCGTCGATGGCTGGTCCGCCTTGCAGGATATCGAGAAATCCATGACCCGCATCGCCAAAACCACCGAAACCGGCGGTGATGCGGCGCAGGTGATGAGCGTGATGCTGCGCAAAATCGCGGGCTTTTCCGGCCTTGTGCATGAAAACATGTATCGCGCGACGGGTTGGCATTTTCTGTCGATTGGCCGGTCCTTAGAGCGTGCCGCGATGATGACCGATCTGTTGGCTGCGGTGACAGGCCCCGTTTCTCTGCCCGGCGGCCTCGATATGGCGATTGAGGTTGGTGACAGCATCATGGTCCACCGCCAGCGCTACGCCGTGTTCACCAGCCGCGAAAGCGTCGTTGACCTGCTGGGCCTTGACGAATCCAACCCGCGCTCGGTGCGCTTCCATCTCGATGTGATCGCCAAATGCGTCGATGAGTTGCACAGCACAGGCCCACATGGCCAGATGACCGAGTTTGAACGCAACGTGCGACTGCTGCAAACCTCTGTCATCGTCCACACCGTCGAAACCCTGAACACCGAAGCGCTGCTGAAAGCCCGTGGTCAAATCTATGATCTGTCCACCGCGCTCAGCGCCGCGTTCATGCATTAAAACATGCCCCGTTTCGATAAAAATAGTCTTATCGAAAGACCCATTCGAGCGTATGCAAAAGCCAGCGATTTGCGATTCAAAGTGAACCTGACAGGCACGAGGGGCAGGCGATGATCTACGACATCAAGCTGCAAATCGCCTATCAATATGCCAATCCGGCAGTGGGCGGGCGGCATGTGGTTTGCGTGATGCCGCTCGACATGCCCGGTCAGCGCGTGATGGCAAGCTTGCTCGACATCACGCCGCGCCCGGAAGAACGCTTGGACCGGGTGGATTTCTTCGGCAACCGCATCACCGAGTTCAGCTTTCGCGGCCCGCATGATTCGGTGGCGTTCACCATGAAAGCCCGGATCGAGCGGCTGATCACCCCCAGCCTGCCCGCCAATGCCATCGCTTTGGCCGCCATGCCCGCCGCTTTGGCCGCCGAGCGCGATCTTGGTCCGAATTCACCGCTGCATTTCCTGTCGCCCTCGGTCCGTGTCCCGCGTGACCGCGCGATGGCCGCCTTTGCCCATGGCGCTTTGCACCCCGACACGCATGTAGGCGAAGCCGTTGTCGCCATCGGCAGCGCTTTGTATCGGCATCTGAAATTTGATCCGAAAGCCACCACCGTTGACACGCCTGCAACCGAGGCTTTTGCCAAGCGCCACGGTGTCTGTCAGGATTTCTCGCATATCATGATCGCCTGCCTGCGCGGCGTGGGTATCCCCGCAGGCTATGTCAGTGGCTTTCTGCGCACTCTGCCCCCGCCCGGAAAACCGCGACTGGAGGGGGCCGATGCGATGCACGCTTGGGTGCGCGCTTGGTGTGGCCCAGAGGCGGGCTGGATCGAGTTCGATCCCACCAACGACAAGCTGGCAGGCGAAGATCACATCGTCGTGGCGCGGGGCCGCGATTACGCCGATGTCTCGCCGATCAAAGGCACGATGCGAATCTCGGGCGGGCAGAAAAGCAAACAAGCTGTCGATGTGATCCCGCTGGCGGGGTAGACCAAGCCAACTGTTATGCGGTTTGCACCTGCGGCGGCGCCGCCATCTGCGCCTCGATGAACCGCGCGGTGCGCAGATAATGTTCGGCCAACAGATCGCAGGCCAAATTGGCATCCCGCGCCAGTGCCGCCTGCGACAGCGCGTCATGTTCGGCCTGAATATCGCGGTGATGCTCGACACTGCGCTGTTGCAGCATCGGATAGCGATAGCGCTCGGCCTCGACATACAGCCGCTGGAAAAACTCCAACAACCAGCCTGATCCACAGCCCGCGATCAGCGCCAGATGAAAGCCGCGATGGCGGTCCTCCAGCAGCTTTTGCTCATCGGCGTTTGCCTCAGCCATGCGTGCCGATTGCAGCATCAGGCTATGCAGGGCGCCGACAATCCCGGCCTCCCAGTCATCGCCGCCCTGTTCGATGGAAAGCCGCAGCGCGCGCTGTTCGATCAGCACGCGGGTGTTGATGGTATCCCACATTTCCGCCATCGACAGCGGTGCCACCGAAAACCCGCGCAGGGCAATCGAGGTCACCAACCGCTCGGCCTGCAAGCGGTTCAACGCCTCGCGCAGCGGTGAAAACCCCATGCCATAGCGCTCGGATAACTGCGCCATCCGCAACGGTTTGCCCGGAGCCAGCACGCCACGCACAATGTCTCGCCGCAACGCGTCATAGGCGGTTTCTGCCAAAGTCATCCGGGGCCTCTTTCTGCTGCCTTCAGTATGGCGCAAGGCAGATCAGACGGCAATTTCATCATTCTCGAAAATATGAATTTCTTGCGAAAATAAATCTGACATTTTACGCGAACAGAGTCGGCATCTGGGGGCAGCGATACGCAATCAGAGCGAAAATCACCGCAAGGACGTGGCCGGTCGCGCCAATGTCGAAGACACACCGGAACTGCTGGCCTATTACGACCAGCTCGAAAAGCTCAGCACCGGCGCTTTGTGGACGGTGGCTAACAAGATCGAGCCCTGTGCAGCCGAAAAGCCAATCGGTTCCCGTGGTCTGGCGCTACCGTGATCTGCGCGCGAAAGTGTTGCGCTCGGTGCAACTGGTGACGCCGGAAAAAGCCGGACGGCGGGTGATCTATCTCACATCCCCGGCCGCACCGATGTTGCCGCAGCGGTGGGCTGGATCTATGCCGGCCTGCAAGTGATGAACCCCGGCAAGGTCGCCTCGGCCCACCGCCGATGACCGCGACACGTGGCTTCCCACCATGCAGCATATCGCGCTAGAGGGACGCATCTTTGTGTTCACTGCCTGCCAATACATCACCCGCGCCGCTTACGGCCCCGACCACGAAAGTGCTTTGGGCGATGCCCCCGATACAGTGATGATGCGCGGCGGCTCTGCCATCATCGGCCCCTTGGGCAAAGTCCTCGCTGGCCCTGATTTCAGCGGTGAAACCATCCTCTACGCCGAAATCGACCCGACAGAAGTAATGCGCGCCAAGTATGATTTCGACGTGACGGGCCATTACGCCCGCCCCGATGTGTTCGAGTTGACCGTCGATACCCGCGCCAAACGCGCCGTGAAAGAGATCTGATGCGCTGGGATCGGGACAGGGTGGCCGAGCCCATCGCCCACAAACTGCTCTCCGCCACCGTGATGCCGCGCCCGATTGCTTGGGTGGTGACGCAAAGCCCCGATGGCACGCTCAACGCCGCGCCCTACAGCTTTTTCAACGTCATGGGCTCCGCCCCGCCGACCCTTGTGCTGGGCCTGATGGCCGACCCGAAACGCGGCTTCAAAGATACGGCGACGAACATCCTCGCCACCGGGGAATTTGCGGTCAATCTGGTGTCTGAGTCCCTCGTGCAGCAGATGAACACCACCTCGGTTGATGCCCCAACCAGGATGAGTGAACTTAACCTCGCGGGCCTGGAAACCGAGGCTTCGGTGCATATCCGCCCGCCGCGCATCACCGCCAGACTGGTGGCGTTTGACTGTCGGATGCTGTCCTCGGTGGTCACTGGCCCGCATCAAAGCATCGTCATTGGCCGCGTGCTCGCCGTGCATATCGACGACCGCTTCATCCTGAACCCCGAGCGCGCGCATATCGACACCCGCCCTGAGCCTCGTTGCCCGCAGCCGTGACACATTCGAGTTGGATCGCCCGAAATGGGCCGAGTGGTCCACGCAAAACCTAAAATAATCGCAGTTTTGCAGGGTTTTCGAAAATCTGTTGACATAAAGATGAGTCTGATAATTACTAAACCGATCAGTAAAATATTTAGACTCGGGAACCATGGGTCAAAGGAGAAGCCGCGATGATGCAAGAACGGATTGAGGGCAAATGGCTTGCCGCCTTCCGCCGCGTGTTGGCGCTGAACGGTATCGGCAAAGGCACCCCCATCGCCATCCTCGCCGAAACCCAATCCCGCCCGGTGCTGATCCACCTCTGCGAACTCGCCGCCTACGATCTTGGTGCGGAATTCTGCATCATCACCATGCCCACCCCGCCGCTCAACGCCCCCGTGCCCGTCAAATCCACTGGCACAAGCTGGGCGATCCAGCAAAACCGCGCCGTGATCGAAGCCCTAAAACTGGTCGAAGTCATCGTCGATTGCACGGTAGAGGGCCTGATCCATGCCCCCGAATGGCCCGAGATTGAGTCCGCAGGCCGCACCCGCCTGCTGGTGATCACCAACGAACACCCCGAGATTCTGGAACGCACCGAACCACGCGCCGAACACGGCCCCAAGGTCGCGCTTGGCAGCCAGATGCTGCGCGAAGCCTCGGAAATGCGCGTCACCTCTGACGCTGGCACCGACCTGACGATCAACCTGCGCGGCGCGCCCTGTGGCGGCACCGCAGGCTTCGGCATCAAGCCCGGCGATGTAGCACATTGGCCGGGCGGCCTCTGCCTCGCTTTCCCCGGCAAAGATGCGGTGAATGGCCGGATCGTGATGGATGTCGGCGACATGAACCTGACGTTCAAGACCTACCTCACCAGCCGCATCGACTGCACTATCGACAATGATTTCGTCACCGCCATTAAAGGCGACGGCATAGACGCCCTGCATTTCCGCGAATACATGGCCGCTTGGGACGATCCAAATGCCTACGGCCTCAGCCATGTCGGCTGGGGCATGAACCCGAACGCGCATTGGATCAGCGCCGCCATGTACGACAAGCGTGACATGCAGGCGGTCGAATTCCGCGCCCTTGCCGGGTCTTTCCTGTGGTCCACCGGAGCCAACCAATACGCAGGCCGCTACACCCTTGGCCATTTTGATCTGCCGATGCGCAACTGCACCATTGCCCTTGACGGCCACATCGTCGTCAAAGCGGGCGTCCTTCAAGGCGAACTGGCGCTTTAGAGGGTGTCAGGTTTTGACAAAAAACGGCATCGAAAAACGCGTCCGAGCCCTGCGAGCGGCAGCGATGTTCGATTCATCCAAACCTGACATGCCTTAGCGCCCCGGAGAACACCATGAGCACGATTGCCGATTACTACGACCTTTCCCGCATCCGCCCCGAAGTCCAGGCGGTGCTGAACCGCCTCAACGAACTCGGCCCCAACTTCGCCGCCCGCGCCAAAGGCATTGACGTCGATGCCACGTTCCCGGTGGAAAACTACAAAGACCTCGCCGCCGAAGGTTTCCTGACCCTCACGGTTCCCACCGAATTCGGCGGCCACGGTTTCTCCTTAGGCGAATACGCGATGTGCGGCGCCGAGATCGGCAAATACTGCGGCGCCACCGCGCTGACCTTCAACATGCACAACTCATCCATGATGTGGTCGCGCTTCATGTATGAACTGCCAAACCTCACCGACGCCGACCGCGCCGCCTTCGCCCCTCTGCGCGCGCGCCAATTCCGCCGCGCGGTGGCCGAGCAAGGCATCTATTCACAACCCATTTCCGAAGCTGGCCAGAACTGGACCAGCAAGCCCGCCCAAACCAACTGCCGCAAGGTGGATGGCGGCTGGCTGATCAACGGCTTCAAGAAATTCGCCAGCCTCGCAGGCTATTGCGACTATTACTCCATCGTCTGCACCGAACATTTTGACGGTGTGGAACCCCGCCACGAAGACACCATGATCTTCGTCGTCCCGAAAGAAGCCAAGGGGCTGTCTGTGCAAGGCACATGGGACCCGCTCGGAATGCGCGGCACCAATTCCCGCGATCTGGTGCTGAAAGATGTGTTCGTCAACGAAGATGATCTGATGATGCCGCGCGGGTTGTTCATCAAAACCCTGCCGCATTGGCCGCATATGATGGCGACGCTGTCCCCCACCTACATGGGTCTCGCCCAAGGTGCCTATGATTTCACCGTCGCCTATCTGCGCGGTGAGGTCGAAGGCCAGCCCGCCGCTGACCGCCGCATGTTCGGCACCAAACGCATCGCCGTGGGCCGGATGTATGCGCGTCTGGCGTCGATGCGCGCCCTGTGGTGGCAGGCGTTCATGGAGGCGCAGGGGATGCCGTCGAAAGCGCAAGTGCTGCGAATGTATGCCGCCCAGTATAACGTCATGGAAGGTGTGCAGGAAATCGCCGCTTTGGCGATCCGCACCTGCGGCGGCCTGTCAATGCTGAAATCCATGCCCCTAGAGCGGATGTATCGCGACAGCCGCTGTGGTGCGTTGATGTTGCCATATACCTCTGAAATCATGGAGGATTATCTATCCGTCCTCACGCTTTATGACACAGATGAGCTCGACAAAGCCCCCGGCGACGAAGGCGGCGCGCGTTCCTCGCTTTGGCGCGGTGACGCGGGCAGCCTGAAAGGCCTACGCTAACATGGCCCGCGAAACCGTCCATGTCATGGGCCGCACCACCGCCGCCCCCGATGCCGTCTGGGCCATCGCCCGCGACTTCTGCGGCGCATGGCACCCCGGCCTTGCCACCATCACGGCAGAGCGCAGCCCGACAGGTGCCGAAATCCGCCGCTTCACCGCCCATGGCGAGGACACGGTGTATCGTGAGCAACTGATCTACCGATCAGACAGCGACCGCACCATCGCCTATATCCACCTAGAAGGCATCCACGGCGCAGATCGCTACACCGCCCGCTTGACGATTTCCGCCTCACCCGCAGGCTCTGTGATCAACTGGAGCGCGGAAATCGTGGCCCCCCCGGCCCGCGCTTCTGAGATCGCCAACGGCACAAAACCGATCTTTGAAGCCGGGATCGACGCGCTTTCTACCGCCACAGCGCAGAGCTGCAAAGCCGAACCCCCGCTGGCAAACGCGCCCCTAGAAACCCGCATCCTCGCAGGCACCCCGCAACTCGCCCTGACCCACACGCCCGCCAAACCCGGCCCCTTGATCCTGTTCCTGCATGGCATCGGCGGCGCACGCACTAACTGGAACGCCCAACTGCGAGCCGCAGGCAACTTCACCCAAGCCGCCGCTCTAGACTTACGCGGCTACGGCGACAGCACCCTCGGTTTCCGGCAATCCACCATCGACGACTATTGCGAAGACATTCTCCGCGTCATGGCCGCCTTCAATGCCAAGAAAGTCATCCTCTGCGGCCTGTCCTACGGCTCTTGGATCGCCACATCTTTCGCCATGCGCCACCCCGACAAACTCGCGGGCCTCGTGCTCTCCGGCGGTTGCACTGGCATGTCCGAAGCAGGCCCCGAAGAACGCGAAGCCTTCCGCGTCAGCAGCGAAGTCCCCCTCGACGCAGGCCAAACCCCGGCAGATTTCGCCCCCGCCGTGGTCAATGTCATCGCAGGCCCCAACGCCTCCGACGCCATCCGCGCCGACCTCCTCGCATCCATGTCCGCCATCCCCGCCGCCACCTACCGTGACGCTTTGCGCTGCTTCACCAACCCACTAGAGCGCTTCGATTTCGCCAAACTCACCATGCCTGTCCTGTTGATGACAGGCGAACACGACCGCCTGGCGCCCCCAACTGAAATCCGCACCGTCGCAGGCCGCATCACCGATGCCGCCCCGCGCCCCGATGTAAGGTTTGAGGTGATCGCCGACGCGGGCCATGTCTGCAACGTCGCGCAACCAAGCGCCTACAACCGCCCGCTGCTGCAATTCCTGACCCGGATCATCGCATGACAGCCATCCCACAACGCGAACTCAACCGCCTCGCCAAACAACGCCGCATCCTTGACGCCGCCTTGACGGTCTTCGCCGCCGAAGGCTATTCCGGCACCTCGATGGATGCCATCGCCGCCAAAGCTGCCGTCTCAAAACCCACGCTCTATCAATACTTTGGCACCAAAGAACAGCTGTTCACCGAAATCATGCTGGCCGAGCGCAACACCATGCTGCTGGCCTTCGATCACCCCGGCACCGATATGGTAGCAGAGTTGCACCACTTCGCATGGCACTATGCTGACACCGTAATGCGCCCCGAATTCCTGTCGCTCGCCCGCCTGATCATCGGCGAAGCCCAGCGTTTCCCCGAGATCGGTCGCGCCTATCAAGCCGCTGGCCCTGATCGCGTTTTGGCGGGCATGATCACCTACCTGACGCGGCAGCGCGACGCCGGGAAACTCACCTTCGATGATGCTGAACTCGCCGCCGAAGACCTCTGGGGCCTGATCCTGTCGGCCCCGCGCAACCAAGCCCTGCACCTGCCCGACCGCATCCCAAATCGCGCGCAACTGGCCCGCTATATCAACAACGGCCTGCAGGTTTTCCTGAAAGCCTATTCCACCGATCCGGCGCGCGACCTGGCCCAACTTCATATCACCACGGGGACATTATGAGCCTGCAAGCCTTCCTTGATGACGAAAACAGCCGCTTCGCCACCGTCGCCCTCGTCGATACCAACGGCCTGCTCCGTGGCCAAATGGTCTCTACCCGCAGCCTGAACGGCATCCTGAAATCCGGTATGGGC
Source organism: Cypionkella sp. TWP1-2-1b2 (assembly GCF_049896245.1). Taxonomy (NCBI): domain Bacteria; kingdom Pseudomonadati; phylum Pseudomonadota; class Alphaproteobacteria; order Rhodobacterales; family Paracoccaceae; genus Cypionkella; species Cypionkella sp. TWP1-2-1b2. The sequence continues at coordinate 47,004 of NZ_JAFCTX010000018.1, forward strand.
ATGGCCCCGGCGCAGCTGGCGCTGGACCCCACCGACCAGATGTTGGAAATGCCCGGCGTCACCGATGGCACTTCGGACTTCCACGACGACCCGCTGATCGTCGATCCCACTTCCGCCCGTCGCATCCCTTGGGCGCGTCCCGGCCATGACCTGCTGCTGCTCACCCAATACTCCGGCGACACCGCCGCCCTTTGCCCGCGTTCGATCCTGAAATCGGTGCTGGACCGTGCCACCGCTGCGGGTTTCACCCCGAAATACGGCATGGAACTGGAATACACCCTGTTCGACGAGTCCCCCGAATCCGCCCGCGACAAAGGCTATCGCAACCTGAAAACCGCAACGATGCACCCCAGTCACGATCTGATCCTGTATCAAACCGTGCAGCAGGAATGGTACGAGGCGGTGTCAGACATGTGCGGCCCGCTCCGCATCGACCTTGCCAAAATGCACGAAGAAATCGGCGGCGGCTTTATGGAGGCCTGCATCGGTGCGGGTGAAGGTCTGGAGCCTGCCGATCAACTGATGCTCTTGAAAAATTTCATCCGCGCGCTCGCCATGCGTCAAGGCCGCTGCGTCACCTTCATGCCGCGCTGGACAGAAGACGCCGACAGCCAGTCGATCCACGTCCATATCTCGCTGAAAGACCGCGCGGGTAAGCCGTTGTTCTACCAAGACGGCGAGAAAAACGGCATCTCCCAAACCTTCCGCCATTTCATCGGCGGCTTGCAGCGCTACATCAGCGACATGACCCTGATCTGCCAGCCCACCGTCAATTCCTACCGCCGCTTTGCCCCCGGCACCTTCGCACCCCCCGGCCTGACCTGGGGTTACGAGAACCGCACCACCTGCTTCCGCGTCGTAGGTCATGATGCCGGAAGCCTGCGCGTTGAAAACCGCCTGCCGGGTGCCGACACCAACCCCTACCTGACCGCCGCCGCCACCATCGCCGCGGGCATCGCGGGTATCATCGAACAGATCGAACCCGAACCCGAGGTCATCGGCAACGGCCATGCCTTAACCGGTGATCGCCCCGATTTCGCCCGCTCGATGCCCGAGGCCATAACCCGCCTGCGCAACTCGGCCTTCGCGAAAGACTGGCTCGGCCCGCGCTTTGTCGAGGCTTTCTCTGCCACCCGCCAAAGCCAATACGACCAATTCCGCAAGAAAGTCCCCGATGTCGAACTGCAACGCTTCTTTGATCTGGGGTAGACCATGACCGACCTGCGCCACGACTTCATCGAAGGCATGAGCCGCGCCGCGACCTTCGTGTCCATCCTCACCACCGATGGCGAGGCGGGCCGCTTCGGCGTCACCGTCTCGTCGATGACCTCGGTTTCTGCCGATGGCGCAGGCCCGTCGCTATTGGTCTGCGTCCACCACCTGTCGCCAGCGGCAACAGCCATCCTGCGCAACCGCGCCTTCTGCGCCAACCTGCTGAGTGCGTCGCAACACGGCACCTCTGATCTGTTCTCAGGCCGCCAAAAGCCACAAGGCGACCGTTTCGATGCGGTGAAATGGCACGCGGGGCAGGCGGGTCAGCCGATCTTGACCGAGGCTTCCGCCAGCTTTGAATGTAGCCTGAAGACAGCACTGCTTTGGGAAACGCACTATATCCTTGTCGGCGAAGTCACCGCCGTAGCGCTGACCGACAACCATGATGCTTTGCTTTACGGACAGCGCGCCTATAAACGCGCTGTCCATATTCCTTAGTGCTGTTCGACCTTTGCCTGCCCGCGCGTCTTATACAGGCTGAACCCCACGCCAGCGGCCAAGATCGCAAAGGTTATGCCCAGCGACCAGCTTGGCGGGAACTTCTCCAGATCCATCCAGTCGGCCACAAACACTTTCGATCCGATGAACACCAACAGCAGCGACAGCGCGTATTTCAGATAGGCAAAGCGGTGCAAGATCGCAGACAAAGCGAAATACAAAGCCCGCAGACCCAAAATCGCAAAGATGTTCGACGTATAAACGATGAACGGGTCCGTGGTGATCGCAAACACCGCAGGCACCGAATCCACCGCGAACACCAGATCGGCGATCTCAATCAGCACCAGCGCCAGAAACAGCGGTGTCACATAGCGCAACCCGTCGCGTTTGACGAAAAACGAGTTGCCCTCAAGTCCTTCCGTCACCCGCATCCGCTTCTTCAGAAACCGCAGCACCGGGCCATCGACCGAGTGTTTGCTCTCGTCGATAAACAACATCCGCACGCCCGTAAAGATCAGAAAGGCGGCAAAGACATAGAGCAACCAAGCATATTCCGCGACCAAAGTGGCCCCTAGCCCGATCATGATACCGCGCAGCACGATCACGCCCAGAATGCCCCAGAACAGCACCCTGTGCTGATACATGCGCGGAATGGCAAAGCTGCTGAAAATCAACGCGATTACGAACACGTTGTCCATCGCAAGGGTTTTTTCCACCACAAACGCTGTCAGATACTGCGCCGTGGCTTCCGAGCCCATCTGCCAATAGACAAAGCCCGAAAACGCCATGCCCAAAGTGATATACACCGCCGACAAGCGCAGGCTTTTCGACACGCCAATCTCTTGATCGCCGTTATTGACCAGCCCCAGATCGACGGCCAGCAGCACCAACACGATGGTGATGAAAGTCAGCCACATCCAGATCGGGGTGCCCAAAAAAATTGAAGTAAGAATGTCCATACTGTCCTCTGTTTTGCATATCGCGCCAGAGGTCAGCCAAGGTCTACGGGCATGACATCGAGCGCACTCGATGCGATCCGACATCACGATATAACATCGTCAGAGGGGCCCGTCTCGCATCCCGTAGATGGGGCGCGATTGCAGCACTTCAACCCCCTGTGGTCGAAATTTCTCACGCCCGTGTGAAGGCCTGCGGGAAAAATGCCGCAGCAACGGCCAGCAAAGTCTGCAACGCCTCATCGACAGTGTAGGGCTCGGCTTGCGTCACAAGGTCCATCCAAAGCCCCTCACTGGCCACCCGGATCGCCCGCGCCACCCGCTCGGCATTGCCCGTGGGCCCGAGCAGTGCCGCGCATAAGTTCTCTAATTTGGTGACGTATTCCGCGTTGTTAGAGCCGCATTTCTCTTGATACAGCGGCCGACTTTGCGCCTCGCCCCAGAACGCGCACCACGCCGCCAAGCGTTGCGGGGTGCAAAGTTCGGGGAGAAAATCGGCGCGGATCAGCGCATCCAACTGCGCGCTGGGCTCGGGCGGGGCCGCTGCCAGCGCGCTTTGCCAGTTCTGCACATATTCATCGGCCAGATAGGTCAGCGTTTCCGCCAGCAGCAGGTCTTTCGATTGAAAATGAAAATTCACCAGCCCATGCGACAGCCCGGCCTGATTGGCCACATCGCTCATGGTGATGCGGGCATAGCCCTTGATCGCCAGCACTGCGATGGTGGCCTCGATCAACTGTCCGCGCCGCGCCTCACGCGACAGTTTGCGGGGTGGCTTCGGTTTGGTCATTCAATAAGCTTCCGTTGAAATCGGCGGTGTCAGAGCCATTTGTTCAAACAAAACCTCCAGCCCCGCGCGCGAAGGCGAGCAACACATCACTCCGGCATCAACAGCCAGATCGGGCGGGAAATACGCCAGTCGCAGCATCTTCCAAACCTCCCCCGCCAGATATTGCACCCAAACCGCATCGCCCACCCGCGTCAGCCGCAGGCGCAACTGGCCGTCATACTCTGGCAAAGGTGTTTGCGACCAATCCGACATGCCATGCGTCACCACCACCGCCAAAAACGCGGTGCCATCAACATACTCAATCCCGCATTTCACCCAATGCACAGCGTCGGCGCGAATCATCAATCCGGCTTGGTCATATTGCTGCGAAAAAGCGGCTCTAAACGCCGTTTCGACACTGAAATCGCCGTTGGCAGGCTGGTGCAGGAAATGGCCGTTATCGTGGTGAAAGCCATAGTAGGTGCCGTGCCAGAAATCGGTTTGATCCCCCGTTGTCACATGCAGCCCCGCCGCATCATGGCTGGCCTTGGCAGGCGGGTTAAGCCAATCCATCGCGCTCCAGTCCACGGCAGTCTCCTCTGATTTGTGGCGAACAGGCGGCTGAAAAGTGTAAATTTTCCCTTAACGGAAAACAGGGAGTATATCTAAATCAAGTGCTTAACGGTTGGTTCCAACGCGGGCCCCTCACTTCAAAAGCCCCCTAAGCCCGTCCTGATAGGTCGGATAAGCCAGCCTGACCCCCAAATCCCGCTTGATCCGATCATTCCGAACCCGCTTTGATTCTGAATAGAAACTCACCTGCATCGGCGTCATCTCCGCCTCGTCAAACCGCACCGTCGGCGGTTCAGGATAGCCCAACAAAGCCGCCGCATAAGACAGCACATCTTCGGGCGGCGCGGGATTATCATCGCAGACATTATAGATCGCCCCCGGATCAGGATGCCGGATCGAGCCCAGCAACGTCGCGGCAATATCCTCAACATGGATGCGGCTGAACACCTGGTTTGCCTTGATCACCCGCCGCGCCGAGCCATCGCGCACTTTCTCAAACGGTCCCCGTCCCGGCCCGTAGATCCCGGCCAGGCGAAACACCTGCACCGGCAACCCCGTGGCCAACCATTGCCGCTCTGCCAGCACCCGCTGCACCGCCCGCGCCGATTGCGGGTTGACCGGGGTATCCTCATCCACCCAGCCACCCTGATGGTCGCCATACACCGCCGTGGTGGAAAGATAGCCCACCCATTCGGGCCGCGCGGCGATGATCTGATCGCGGGCTGCGTGCAGGAATGGATCGCCAGAACCATCAGGGGCAGCCGAGGCCAAGATATGCGTCGCCTGTTCCAGTGCCGGGCCAATATCGCAAGGCCACAACAGCGGCTCCACCCCCTGAACCTGCAAAGCGGCAATCCGGTCCGGCGTTTGCGTGGTGCCGATCACCCGCCAGCCCAGCGGGATCAGCAATGCCGTCAAAGCCGCCGCAGAATAGCCGTGTCCAAGGGAAAGCAAGGTTTTCATCGCGCCTTTATTCCCGCCCTCCTGCTGCTTCGCAAGACCCCAGATGCGGGCAGGCCTGCGTCATCAAGACTTCACTTGCGAAACCGCCCGCTTCGGCCTTAGATGCCCGATCAAAAAGAAGAAGATAATGCCATGAACGACGAACCCGCTCTGATCCTGATCCCTGATTTCACCGCCCCAGTCTCCTACACCGATGCCGCTGAAGCCGTAGATCGGCTTGAGGTGCTTTACAATGATGCCACAAGTTTCCTATCCCAGCATTTCAGTGCCTCGGTCACAGGTGCCAAGCCCGCCACCCGTATCCGCGCGTTTTATCCCGAAATCCGGTTGACCGTCAGCAGCCATATCAAGACCGACAGCCGCCTCGCCTTTGGCCATGTCGCCAGCCCCGGCACCTATGCCACCACGATCACCCGGCCTGATTTGTTCCGCAACTATCTGATCCAGCAGATCAGCCTGTTGATGCAAAACCACGGTGTTTCGGTACAGATCGGCTATTCCGACACGCCGATCCCGGTGCATTTCGCGGTGGCAGGCAACCCGGCGGTGTCGGTGCCGCAAGAGGGTGTGCTGGAATTCAGCCTGCGCGATGTCTTTGACGTGCCTGACCTCGCCACCACCAATGATGATATCGTCAACGGCACCCGCACCCATAACGCCGATGGCTCGCAGCCGCTTGCCCCGTTTACGGCGCAAAGGGTGGATTACAGCCTTGCGCGACTGTCCCACTACACCGCGACCGATCCGACGCATTTTCAGAACCATGTGCTGTTCACCAACTACCAGTTCTACGTTGATGAGTTTGAGGCTTATGCCCGCATCACCCTGGCCGATGAAGACTCGGGCTACACCAGCTTTGTCGCCACCGGAAATCAGGAAATCACCACACCGGATGGGGTGATTATGCCCTCGACCAAAACGCCGCAGATGCCGACGTATCACCTCAAACGCGCCGACGGCAACGGCATCACCTTGGTGAATATCGGCGTCGGCCCATCCAACGCCAAAACCGCGACCGATCATATCGCGGTACTGCGTCCCCACGCCTGGCTGATGGTCGGTCATTGCGCCGGCCTGCGCAACTCTCAGTCCTTGGGCGATTTCTGTCTCGCCCATGCCTATCTGCGCGAAGATCATGTGTTGGATGACGACCTGCCGGTCTGGGTGCCGATCCCCGCGCTGGCCGAGATTCAAATCGCGCTGCAAGAGGCGGTGGCCGAAGTCACCCAGCTGGAAGGCTACGAGCTGAAACGCATCATGCGCACCGGCACCGTCGCCACCATCGACAATCGGAATTGGGAACTGCGCGACAAATCCGGCCCGGTGCAACGCCTGTCCCAATCCCGCGCGATTGCGTTGGATATGGAAAGCGCCACCATCGCCGCCAACGGCTTCCGCTTTCGCGTCCCCTACGGCACCTTGCTGTGCGTTTCCGACAAACCCTTGCATGGCGAGTTGAAGCTGCCCGGCATGGCAAGCGAGTTCTACAAGACCCAAGTTTCGCGTCATCTGCAAATCGGCATCCGCGCGATGGAACGCCTGCGCGACATGCCGATCGAGCGGATACACAGCCGCAAGTTGCGCAGCTTTGAAGAGACGGCCTTCCTGTGACCACAGCGGTTCCGGTTTACAAAGTATCGGAAATCGCTGCCTCGCGCGTCTCTCGAAGGCGTTTTCCGATGCCCATGCTGCCGTAAAAACCTGAACCGATGTAAGGAAATCCCTTATTTTAGGCCGAAAGGGCTTGCCATAGGGCGCAAAATCATGAGAAGCCGCTATATCCGCCATATCAGGGCCCCTGAAGCATGAGGGCCGGAAACAAGGACAACACGATGAACAAAGCCATGACCAAAACGCAACTGCTTGCCGCGATCTCGGACGAAATGGGTGCGGACAAGAAAACCGCGGCAGCAGCACTGGACGCCGTCGCGGCTGTTGTTGCGCGCGAAGTTGCGGCTGGTGGTTCGGTGATGCTGCCGGGTCTGGGCAAGATGGCTTGCCGTGAGCGCCCCGAGCGTCAGGTTCGCAACCCGGCAACCGGTGAGACCGTGACCAAAGCCGCCGACAAGCAAGTGAAATTCGCCATCGCCAAGGCACTGAAAGACAGCGTCAACGCTTGAATTCAGACTGCGGTTTGATTTGGATTGCAGTTTGATTCAGGCTGCGGTTAGATTTGGAAAGGGTCGTCCACTTGGGCGGCCCTTTTGCATTTTGGCTGATTGGCCTCAGGCGGCTTTCGCCATCGCCGTCGCATCCGCAGCCAACACCCGCAGCCGCGCGGGGCGGGCCATGCAGCGTGCCACCCAATCGCGGATCAGGGGATCGTCGGGCGTGACATCCTGGAACCAGGCGTAGGGCGAATGGACCAGCAGGTCAGCGGCCGAAAAATTCTCGCCCAGCAGCCACGGACCTTTCTGCAGCGCGCTGCTGATCCGGGCAGCAGCCTCGGCATGGCCCCGGAAGGTGCGCGGGATGCCGGGATGGTCAAGGCCAAGCGCGCCGATCACCAAAACAGGCTCTAACACGCCCTGATACCACGACAGCCATGTCAGATACGCGCCCCACAACGGCGAGCCAACGGCGGGTGCCAGCCCCGCTTCGGGGAACAGCGTGGTCAGATGCAGCATGATCGCGCCGCGCTCGGTGATCAGATGGCCGTCGTGCAGAAGCGCCGGAGTCTTGCCTTCGGGGTGCGGATTGGCCGGATCGACACCACCAGAACCATCCATGCGCAGGATGTTGACGTGACGGATCTCGACCTTGTCGGTGATGCCCATCTCATCAAGCAGGGTTACGATGGCGGATGAGCGCGACTGCGGGGCGTGGAACAGGGTCAGCATTTTTCGTCTCCGTTGTGTTTTGCGATGGGCTCTTTATGCTATACCCCTACTGCCAGAAACCGTCAGGATGGTATGGCCAAGTCTGATCGCCTGTTTCGCCTGTTGACCGCGCTGCGCATGTTGCCGCAGCCAGTGACGGCTGCGCGATTGGCCGAGGAAATGTCTGTATCCGAGCGTACGATTTATCGTGACATGGACAGCTTGCGGGCGGGCGGCGCACTGATCAACGGTGAAGCGGGTGTGGGCTATACGCTGACCGAAGACCCCGCGCTGCCGCCGCAGATGTTCACTCGGCTTGAGGTCGAGGCGCTGGTGCTGGGTCTGGCCGAGGTGCGGCAGATGGGTGATCCGGCGATGGCAAAGGCGGCAGAAGTGGCGATGGCGAAGATCGTCGCCACCCTGCCGGAACGGGTGCAGCGGCATGCAGTTCATGCGGTGTCACGCTCGATCAAGTTTCAAACCCGCACAGCACCGCCCGCGCATGTGGCTTTGTTGCGTGAAGCGTCTTGGGCCGAGCAAGAGGTCAGCTTGCGCTATCTTGATATGAATGGCACGCAGACCGAGCGGCGGATTTGGCCGCTGTCGATTGTGTATTTTGACCAAGCTTTGATGTGTCTGGCATGGTGCCGTCTGCGCCAGGATTTCCGCCGATTTCACCTGGGGCGGATGCAGGATGTGACACTTTCCGGCGCAAGCTTCCGCCCGCGCCGGGTGCCGATGTTGCAGGATTACATCGCCCAAGTCCGCGCCGTTGCGCCGCGTCTGGCCGAGACTATTCAGTAAGGGCAGCGCGATTTTTTAGGTATGACTACCATATATAGTATAAACTCCCTCAGAAATTGCTGTTTTGCACAAGTCATTCCCAGCGGGGAAGAAATCAAAGCGCAGCAAATCCCGCGTCCAAACTCGACAAAATCACCTGCACATCCGCCGAAGTCAGCACCAGTGGCGGCGACATGATGATGTTGTTGCCAGACACCCGCACCATCGCACCTGCCTTATAGGCCGCCGCCTGCACCTTGCCCGGAATGGCCTTGTCAGCGGGTTTTTTCGTGGCCCGATCCGCCACCAGTTCAATCGCGCACATCAGCCCATGCCCACCGCGCACATCGCCAATCGCCTCATGCTTGGCCTGCAAATCCAGCAGCCCCTGATACAATTCCGCCCCCCGCGCCGCCGCGTTATCTTTGACGTTCAGCTTTTGGGTTTCCTCCAAACAAGCCAGCGCCGCCGCCGCCCCAACCGGATGGCCGGAATAGGTATAGCCATGGCCAATTGCGGCTTTGCCGGTCTCATCAGATTCGAACACCTCTGCGACACGCTCGGAAATCATCGTGGCCCCGAAGGGAAAATAACCGTTGGTGATCGCCTTGGCAGTACAGGCGAAATCCGGCTTCACCCCCCACAAACGACTGCCGGTCCAAGCCCCGGTGCGCCCGAACGCCGTGATCACCTCATCCGCAATCAGCAGGATGCCGTTCCTCCGGCAGATCGCCTCCACCCCCGGCATAAAGCTATCATGCGGCAAAATCACCCCGCCCGCCCCAAGGATCGGTTCCATGATAAACGCCGCGATGGTCGCGGCCCCTTGGAACGCAATCTCATCCTCCAAAGCTTGCAGACACAGCTGCGCCAGCTTGGCCGGATCGCTTTCATTGAACGGATTGCGATAGGTATAAGGGGCCGGAATGTGGTGGCAACCGGGCAACAACGGCTCGTACATCGTGCGGAAATTGGCATTGCCGTTCACCGAAGCGCCACCCATATGGGTGCCGTGATAGCCCTTCTTCAGGGACAGAAACTTCACCCGCCCCTGATCGCCCCGGATCTTGTGATACTGCCGCGACAGCCGCAGCGCGGTTTCAACCGAATCCGATCCGCCAGAGGTAAAAAAAGCTCTTACAAGACCGTCAGGCTCGAAAAACTTGCGCAACTCCTCAGCCAGTTCGATGACACAATCGTTCGAGGTGCCCCGGAAGGTCGAGTAATAAGGCAACCGCTCCATCTGAAGCGTGATCGCGTCTTTCACCGGCTGGCAAGAATAGCCCAGATTGACGTTCCACAACCCGCCAACACCATCGACCGTCTCATGCCCGTCGATATCGGTGATCCGCACGCCTTTGCCGCCAACAATGATTGCGGGCGGGTTTTTCAGGCTGTCAGAAGGCGCGGTCATCGGATGCCACAGGCTGCGGGCATTGTTGGCCTTCAGGTAGTTTTCGTCTTTCATCGTCTTTCCTTCCGTCAAGCGGCCAAGCGCCACAATGTCGCGATATCGGCAGGCAAACTGCCGCCCCAAAGTGTGGTGATCTCACTGCCCGCTTGCAGCAGCGCGTAGCGGATCATCCGGCGCTGCGCCTCGCCCATCCGGGTGCCAAGCGCCGCCACCGCCAGCGCGCCGCTACAGCGCCCCAAGGCGTCAAACAGCGGCACCGCCATCGAATGAACGTCCGATTCGTAGCCGCCCCGGCTTTCGGCATAGCCCAAACCCCGCACCTCGGCGATGCGCGCGCGCAGGGCGGTGGGGTTGGTCAGTGTGGTGCTGGTCAGCTGCGCCAGCGGCTTTGCCAGCACCGCGTTGCGAAAGGCTTCGGGCTGAAACGCCAGCACCGCAAGGCCAGATGAGGTGGCATGAAACGGCAGCGTCTCGGTATCTTCCAGCATCACCTTGGTGGCATGGGCCGCGCTATAGGCATGCGCCAGCGGGCGCAGCATATCGGCGATCAGCAGCGACAGATGCGCCGTCTCACCGGTTTGCTGCGCTAACACCTGCAGCACCGGCATCGCCGCATCGCGCGTCGGCACCTGCGCCTCGCGCAGGGCCGCCAGACGCAGCACGCTGGGGCCAAGCCGATATTCGCGGCTGGTGCCGACCTGCTCGACAAAGCCATTTTCGCCAAGCTCGGTCAGCAGACGAAAACAGGTGGCTTTGTTCAAATCAGCCAGACGCGCAATATCCGACAACCCGATCAGCGGGCGCGCCTTGGTGAAGTAATCGAGTAATTCCAGTGCTTTAGAGACAGTACCCATTTTGCGCCCAACATTCTGATCCGACCCTGCAGGCCAGACCCTTTCATTTCAGTTGACAGAATGTCGCGGGTACTGTCAAATAAAATCGAACCATCGGTTCAAATAACAAACCAAAAGCCACCGATGAACGGGGGCAGTCAACCGACAGGAAGGGAACGCGCATGAGAAATTCCGCATATCCGGGGGTGCAACATGGCTGAGGCTGGCATTCCTTCAAACCAACTGAAGAAAAACTCACTGAGGGGCGGCGCCATCACCTTTCTGGTGGTCTCGGCGGCGGCACCTTTGACCGGAGCGGGCGGTGGTATTCCGCCCTCGATGCTGTTTGGTAATGGCGCTGGTATCGCCGGCAGCTTTCTGATCGTCACGCTGATCTTGCTGGCATTCTCGGTCGGCTATGTGGCGATGTCACGGCATGTGAAGAACGCAGGTGCGTTCTATGCCTTTGCGGCGCAAGGGCTTGGTGGGCGGTTTGGCGGAGCCGCTGCGATGGTCGCGATCCTGTCCTACAATGCGATGCAGGTTGGCCTGATGGGCCTGCTTGGTGCTGTTGCGTCAGGCACCTTTGCCCAGTTTGGGCTGGAGTTGCCTTGGTATGTCTGGACCTATATCGCCATCGCTTTGGTTGCGGTGCTGGGCTATCGGCAGGTTGATCTGTCGGCCAAGGTGTTGATGTTGCTGGTACTGGCTGAGTTTGCGATTGTCATTTTGCTGAACCTGTCGATCTTGTTCAAAGGCGGCGCGGCTGGCCTCAATCTGCAACCCTTCACTTGGACTCAGATCACCTCGGGCACACCCTCAATCGGTTTCCTGTTCTGCTTTGCGGGCTTTATCGGTTTTGAAGCGACCACGATTTACTCGGAAGAAGCCAAGAACCCCTCGGTGACGGTGCCCAAAGCCACCTATATCTCGGTGCTGGCCATTGGCGTGTTCTACACAGTGACCTCGTGGCTGATGACGATGGGCATTGGCGTGGATCAGTTGTTGCCGACGCTGCAAGGCTTGCCAGACCCCGCGGCATTTCTGTTCATTCTGGGCGAAACCTATATCGGCAGCACCCTGACCACGGTGATGGGCGTGCTGTTCATGACCTCGATCTTTGCAGCGGTGCTGGCGTTTCACAACGCTGTGGCGCGGTATAAGTTCGTCGCAGGGCGGGAAGGTATTCTGCCGGATGCGGTTGGCTTCACGCATCCGCGCTTTCAAAGCCCGCATATCGGATCGGTGCTGCAAACCATAATCGCTCTGCTAGTGGTGTCTTTGTTCGTGGCCAAGGGCCTTGATCCGGTGCTGAACCTGTTCGTGTGGATGACCCAAATGGGCACTTTGGGTGTGCTCGGCTTGATGGCCTTGACTTCGTTTGCGATGATTGCCTTCTTTGCCACGGATGCGATGGGTGAAAACATGCTTTCGGCCAAAGTGCTGCCTTTGCTGACTGGCGTGGTGATGGCCTATTTGTTCTTCATCATCTTCCGCGATTTTGGCGCGCTGACCGGGTCGCAAGGTATGCTGTCCTGGGCGATCCCGGCCTTGGTGCCGTTGTTTGGCGTGATTGGTTTTGCTTTGGCCTCAGCCTTGGCCGCCCGTGATCCGGCGCGGTTCAAGGATTTGGGTAAATCGAAAGCCTGATCTGTATCCCATAGGGCGGCTGGCAACGGCTGCCCTTTTTCATGCCTAAGGAGGCTCTCATGGCCACGCCGACCCAAAGTGATATCGACCGTCTTGCCGCTCTTGCGGTGCCTGCGGGCAAACTGCTGATTGATGGCAAATGGCTGGCGGGTGAAGCGGGTGAGACGGTGGTGCTCTCGCCGATCAATGGCCAAAAACTGACCACAACCGCCGCCGCCTCGGCTGGGGATGTGGCGCGCGCGGTGGCTTCGGCACGGGCGAGCTTTGAGGCGGGGATTTGGTCGCGGATGCCGCCTGCGGGTCGCAAAGCCGTTCTGCACCGATTGGCCGATCTGATCGAGAAAAACAGTCTCGAACTGGCGGTTTTGGGCGTGCGCGACAACGGCACCGACATTGGTATGGCGCTGAAAGCCGAGCCGGGCAGCGCTGCTGGCACGTTCCGCTATTACGCCGAGGCGATTGATAAGGTTTACGGCCAGATCGCGCCGACCGCTGACAACATTCTGGCGCTGATCCACCGCGAACCCGTTGGTGTGGTGGCCGCGATCGTGCCGTGGAATTTCCCGCTGATGGTCGGGGCGTGGAAGATTGCGCCTGCGTTGGCTGCGGGCAACTCGATCGTGCTGAAGCCTGCTGAAACTGCGTGTCTAACCTTGCTGAAACTGGCTGATCTGGCGCTGGAGGCCGGTGTGCCGCCGGGCGTGTTCAACGTCGTGACCGGGCCGGGGCGGGTGACGGGTGAGGCTTTGGCGCTGTCGATGGATGTCGATGTGATGGTGTTCACCGGATCGGGGCCGACCGGGCGGCGCTTGTTGGAATATGCAGCACGCTCGAACCTGAAGCGCTGCTATCTCGAACTGGGCGGCAAAAGCCCGAACGTGGTTTTCGCCGATGCGCCTGATCTGGCCGCAGCTGCAAAAGCCGCTGCAATGGCGATTTTCCGCAATGCCGGGCAGGTTTGCGTGGCGGGCTCGCGGCTGTTGGTGGAGACTTCGGTGCATGACGAATTTGTCTCTATGCTGGCTGTTAGTGCCGAAAAAATGCTGGTTGGGAATCCTCTCAGTCTTGCTACCCAGATCGGCGCGGTGAATTCCGACGTGCAGTTGCAGGGCAACCTCGGTTTCGTCAGTGATGCGGTGAAAGAAGGCGGCGAGATCGTTCTAGGTGGCAAGCGCACGCTGCTGGAAACCGGCGGCTACTACATGCAGCCGACTGTGGTGACAGGTGTGCGTCCCGACCATCGTCTGTTTCGCGAAGAAGTTTTCGGCCCTATCCTCGCTGTAACGCCGTTTAGGGACGAATCTGAAGCGCTGCGGCTGGCAAATTCCAGCGACTTCGGGCTGGCTTCGGGCGTTTGGACCTCAAACCTAAGCCGCGCGCATCGGATGGTACGCGGGATACGCGCAGGGGTGGTGCATGTGAACACCTATGGCGGGTCAGATAACTCTGTGCCTTTGGGTGGGGTGAAGCAGTCTGGCAATGGCCATGACAAGAGCCTGCACGCGCTGGACAAATATACCGATCTGAAAACTGCATGGATTCAGCTGTAATAGAGACTGTTTGGGAACATCATGGGCAATCGCATCCTGATCGTCGGCACTTATGACACCAAAGACGACGAGTTGACCTATCTGGCCGATGTGATCCGCAAGCAGGGCGGTGAAGCCCTGACGATGGACGTCTCGGTGCTGGGCAACCCCAAAGCGGCGACGGATTGGTCGAAGCATGATGTGGTGGCCGAGGCCGAAACCACCATTGGGGTAATCATCGCGGCTGAGGATGAAAACGTCGCGATGCAGGCGATGGCGCGGGGGGCGGCGGCGTTGGCGGCGCGGCTGCATCGCGAGGGGCGGTTTGATGGGGTGCTGGTGTTGGGCGGATCAATGGGCACCGATCTGGCGTTGGATCTGTGTGCGGCGCTGCCACTCGGGGTGCCGAAATATGTGGTCTCGACCATCAGTTTCAGCCCGATGATTCCGCCCGCGCGGTTGGCGGCGGATATTCAGATGATCTTGTGGGCGGGCGGGCTGTATGGGCTGAATTCGGTCTGTAAGGCCTCGCTGTCTCAGGCCGCAGGAGCGGTGTTGGGCGCGGCGCGGGCGGTGGAGGCTCCGGCGTGGAAGAAGCCGCTGATCGGGATGACCGGCTTTGGCAAGACGGTGCTGCGCTATATGGTGGCGTTGAAACCGGCACTGGAGGCGCGCGGGTTTGAGCTGGCGGTGTTTCACGCCACCGGCATGGGCGGGCGGGCGTTTGAGAGTTTGGCGGCAGATGGCGCGTTCGCGGCGGTGATGGATTTCGCACCCCAAGAGGTGGGCAATCATTTGTTCGGATCAGCGATCTCGGCGGGGGCTGATCGGATGACCCATGCGGGACGGATGGGCATTCCGCAGATGGTGTCGATTGGCTGCTATGATTTGATCGACTTCGTGGGCTGGCAGCCGCTGCCCGAGGTGTTTCGCGACACGCCCGCGCACGCGCACAATCGGTTGCTGACGTCGGTGGCGCAGACCCCGGACCAGCGGCGGGACCTGGCGCGCGAGATGTGTGGGAAATTGGCCGGGGCTGCGGGGCCGGTGGTGTTTTTCTTGCCAGTGCGGGGCGGCAATGAGTGGGACCGGGCGGGCGGGCCACTGGAGGATGCGGAGGGTTTGGCGGCATTTTGTGACGAGATGCGGCTGGTTTGCCCGCAGAATGTGGAGTTGGTGGAATTGGACGCCCATATAAACGATCCGGCCTTCACAGACACTATTTTGGAGCGGTTTGATCGTTGGGTGGCGGCGGGGATTGTGAAGATTTAGCGCGTTATAGTTTCGCTAGCAGCGTCAAAAGCTGTGCTGTTTCGCGGGCGGACAGGGCGCTGGTGGTCTTGGCGGAAACTTCAAACGCTGTTGGTAGGGTGGCTGTCACAAAGGTCTCGCCCTCAGCTGTCAAAGACACATCCAGCCGTCGCAGATCGCTGGTGGAGGCTTGGGTTTGCACAAAGCCCTTCTTGCGCAGGCGGGTGACAACGCCGTTGGTGGTGGCGGCGTCCATGGCGACGAGGCGGCCAAGGTGGTTTTGCGACATCACGCCAAGCTGGTGCAGTTTCACCAAGGTGGCAAATTGGGTGGGGGTTACGTCTGACAGCGCGGCTGCGAAAATTTCCAGATGGCGCTGGTTGGCAAGGCGCAGCAGGAAGCCGATTTGATCCTCTAGCACATAGCTGTTGGGGTCGGGGCTGTTTGTATCTTGGGCCGCTTCGCTCAACGCTATGTCTCCACTGTGCTGGGTCATTTTCAGACGCCGTTACAAGTACATAACCGGAGCGGGGCGGGCGGTCTAGGGTTTCGACGCAGCATCAAGCGCCTGTTGCAGGGCAGGTTCGGGCAGGCTGTCGGCAATATACCAACTGAGCGTGTCATAGAGGCCAAGGAAAGAGCTTCGGCTGTTGTCGATTAGGCTCTGTGCCTGCGGTTTTGTCATCGGCAGGTTCGTGCAGAGCACGGCCAGCAAAACGGCTTCGGCGCGGGGGTCGGCGAGCAGTTTGTTGGCGGCGGTGGTGGTGCGCAGGGGGGGCAGGGGTCTTTGCTTGGTGGTAGCCTTGAACTTCGGCGGTGAGGCGGATGTCGCGGCTGGAGGCGGCGGCCTCGACGAGGAAGGCGTCACCGCGCAGCACGAAACGGCCTTCGGTTGGGTCGAAATGGCTGAAGTCGCGCGGGGTTAGGGTTAAGGTCAGGGTGGCCGTGTCGCCGGGGTTTAGGGCAATTTTACCGAAGGCTTTGAGTTCTCGCAGGGGGCGGCGCAGGCTGGAGTTTAGCGGGCGGATATA
Source organism: Cypionkella sp. TWP1-2-1b2 (assembly GCF_049896245.1). NCBI lineage: Bacteria > Pseudomonadati > Pseudomonadota > Alphaproteobacteria > Rhodobacterales > Paracoccaceae > Cypionkella > Cypionkella sp. TWP1-2-1b2. The sequence goes on from NZ_JAFCTX010000018.1 coordinate 63,285, forward strand.
GAGTTGGACGATTTCTTTGCCGGCGCGGTCACCGATGTTGGTAAGGGTGATTCGGGCAATGATAGAGCCTATTGGGGTGATGTGGTCAGCGGATAGCGTGAGGCTGTCATAGCGGAATTTGGTGTAGCTTAGGCCGTGGCCGAAGGCGAATAGCGGGATGATCTCGCGGGCGTCATAGCCTCGGTAGCCCACAAAGATGCCCTCGGAATAGGCGTGATGCAGGGCTTCGGGCGGATAGCTGAGGTGGCCGGGGATGTCGGACAGCTTTTGTGGGAAAGTGGTGGTGAGTTTGCCGCAGGGGTTGGTTTCACCGAACAAGACGCGGGCGATTGCCGCGCCGCCGCCTTGGCCGGGATAAAAGCAGGCGAGGATGGCGGCAGCGTCATTGGCCCAAGGCATTTCGACGGCGTCGGGGGAGGTTATTGCGACGATGATGCGGTGGGATTGGGCGAGGCTGGCGATCAGGACGTCTTGGCCGGGTGCGAGTTGCAGCGATTGGCGGTCTGCACCTTCGCCCTCGGCGCCGCTGTGGTGGCTGGCGAGTATCAAGATGGCATCGGGGGTGAGGGTTGCGATCTCGACTGTAGTGGCGGTGAAGGGAAGATGGATGGTTGTGGCAAGCCGGGCGCGGATTTCATCTAGGGGGATGTCGACGCGGGTGGGGGGGGTGGAGGCAGAGCCCGAGCCTTGGATGGTGGGATTGGTCGCGCCTTCACCAATTATCAACAGCCGGAAGTTAGCCTTGGGCAGCGGCAAGGTGCCGTCGTTTTGCAGCAGGACGAGGGATTCGGTGGCGATGTTTTGGGCGAGTTGGTGGTGGGCGTTGGGGTCGTTTGCCGGCGCTGGCTTGGCGAACTTGACGCGGTTTAGGAATTGCAGCATCCGCGCGGTGGATTGGTCTAGGCTTGCCAGTGACACGGTTCCGTTGGCGATGGCTTGGCGCAGGGCTGCGCGACGGCGCGGGCTTTCGGGCATGTCAAGATCGGTGCCTGCGAGAAGGGCGGCGGGGCGGTCTTTGATGGCGTGCCAGTCGGAAATGACGAGGCCACCGTAGCCCCAGTCTTCGCGCAGCACTTGCGTTAGAAGCCAAGGGTTTTCAGCGCATTGCGTGCCGTTCAGCGGGTTATAGGCGCTCATCACCGTCCACGGATTGCAGCGGGCGATGGCGCGTTCAAAGGCGTAGAGGTAAATTTCGCGCAGAGCGCGTTCGCTGACATCCGAGCTGACGTTGGTGCGGTCAATCTCGGAATTGTTGCAGGCGAAATGCTTTAGCGATGCGCCGACGCCGTGGTCTTGCAAGCCGTTGATCATGGCTGCGGCGAGGTCGGCGCTTAGGATCGGGTCTTCGGAGTAATATTCAAAAGCGCGGCCCGCGAGGGGGGTGCGACGCAGGTTGATGCCGGGGCCGAGCAGCAGGTGAACTCCGGCGGCTTTGCATTCAGAGGCCAGCGCCGTGCCCATTTGATAGGCGAGGTCGGTGTCCCAAGAACAGGCGGACAGGTTGGCGTTGGGAAAGCAGGTGGCGGGCAAAGTGGTGCCGAACATGCCGTCTTTGGCGATGTTGAGGAGTTGGGCGAGGGTGTCGGTGGCATCGGCCCCGGCGTCGATCTGGGTGGTGGAATAGCGCAGGCCGTAAGCGCCGTCTGTCATGATGATGGACGGGATGTTGGCGTGGGGGATCGGCTGGCTGCGCCAGAGGCCGCGACCGTGGAGGAGGGTGATTTTTTCCGCGGTGGTCAGATCGGCGGGGGCTATTTCGGCCATGCGGCGATGATTTCTTCTGTGGTGGCGAGATCAACTTGGTTGGGCAAGCGGCGGGCGATGATGGTGAGGGTGGCGTCGTGGGCGGCTGCATCAGAACTGGTGACGGCATCGGTGGCGATGATGACGCGCAGGCCAAGGTCAACGGCAGAGAGCAGGCTGGCGTAGACGCAGGCGTCGGTTTCCGCGCCAGAGAGGATGAGTGTGTCGGTTTGATTCAGGAGCGGTAGGACGGCGGGGAAGATTGAGTAGGTGGTTTTATCGAAGATTTGGGTTTTGTGGGCGATTTGGTTGATGGGCTGGATGTGGTCGAGGATTGCGGCGTCTAGGCCGGTGACCTGCGCATAGGCTTGGTAGAGGTTTTGCCAGCGGCCCGTTGAGGCTTCGGGGTGCGACGGGGTGATGAAGCGGGAGTAGAGGGTGTTCTTTTGCGTGGTTTGGCAGAGAGTTAACACGTTGGGCAGGATGTCGGCGATTGTGGGGACGTGCCAGCCGTGCGGCTCAGCAAACAGGCGTTGCAGGTCGATGACGACGTGTTTGGTGTGGGGCGAGATCGGCGCAAGCATCAGTCTTGCACGGGGATGGAATGGGCCGGGGACCAGTGCAGGGTGATCGTGTCGCCTTCGCGCATCAGGGTGCCGTCGCGGTTGGCTTGGAATAGTTTCAGGCGGGTGCCGTCGGGGGTTTGCAAGAGGTAGGACAGCGCGGGGCCTGCGTAAATGACGGTGAGGATTTGGGCGGCGATTTGGTTGGTCGCTCCGTCAATCGGGGTGGGGGACATTTTCTCGGGGCGGATGGCGAGGGTGGCTTTTTGACCCGGCGCGGGAAGGGCGGCGGTGGTTTGGATGAGTGTGCCGTCGGGGAGGCGGACTCCGCCCGCTTCGACGGTTCCGGTGAGGAAGTTGCTGTCGCCGAGGAATTCGGCGGCGAAGCGGGTTTGCGGGTTTTCGTAGATGTCTTCCGGGGCGCCGGATTGCACGATGCGGCCTTTGTCGAGGATGGCGATGCGGTCGGACAGGGTTAGCGCCTCCTCTTGGTCATGGGTGACGAAAATGGTGGTGAGGCCGGTTTGGCGCTGGATGCGGAGGAGTTCGACCTGCATTTCTTGGCGCAGGCGTCGGTCCAGGGCCGACAGTGGTTCGTCCAGCAGCAGGACCGAGGGCTTGATCACCATAGCGCGGGCCAAGGCGACGCGCTGTTGCTGGCCGCCCGACAGGTTCTTCGGCATGCGGTTGCCGAAATCGGAGAGGTGGACCATCTCCAAAGCCTCGGCGACTGCTTTCGCGGCGTCCGCGCCTTTGATGCCGCGGCGTTCCAGCCCGAAGGCAACATTGCGGGCGACGGTCATGTGGGGGAACAGGGCATAGGATTGGAACATCATGCCGATGTTGCGGCCCCAGACCGGGATGCCGGTCACGTCTTTGTCGCCGATTGTCACCTCACCTTGGTCGGGGGCAACGAAGCCCGCGATGATGCGCAACAGGGTAGTTTTGCCGGAACCTGACGGGCCTAAAAGGCTGGTGAAGGTGCCTTGCGGAAACACCGCGTCAATCTCGCGCAGCACGGGGACCGCGCCGAAGCTTTTGGCGACGTTTTGGACGGAAACACTGGTCACTTGGGGGCTCCGGGTTTGGCGAAACGGGCGAAGATCAGGATGACACTCATTGACCCCAGCAGAAGCAGGGTCGAGATGGCGTTGATCTCGGGCGTGAAGCCCTTGCGGATCGCGGAATAAATCTGCACCGGCAGAGTGGTGTAACCGGGCGAGGACAGGAAATACGAAATCACGAACTGATCCAGCGAGATGGCAAAGGCGAACAAAGCCGCACCAAGGATCGAGGGGAACAACAGCGGCAGGGTGATCGCGAAAAAGGCGTGGATTGGGGTAGAACCGAGGCTCATCGCGGCTTCTTCCAGATCGGCACGGACCGATTTCATGCCAGTGCCGACGACGAGGATGACGTAAGGCACGGCGAGGGCGACGTGGCCGATGATCAGCGCATGCATACCGCGCCCGATGCCGGTCCAGAAGAAAAAGATCAGCATGGCGGTGCCGGTGATCAGCCACGGAATCGCGATGGGGGGTAGCAGCAGCAGTTGCAGCAGGCTGCGGCCCCGGAAGCTGCGGCGCGACAAAGCGAGGGCGGCGAGGGTGCCGATGGCGGTGGCGACCACGGCTGTGGTCACGGCGAGGACGATGGAATTGAAGCTGGAGGTGAGGAGTTCGGTGTTTGTAGAAAGCGCGGAATACCAACGGGTTGAGAATTTGAACGGCAACTCATACAGCGCGGATTCGTTGAAGCCCATCGCCATCAGAACAAGGATGGGGGTGTAGAGGAAGATCAGGATCATCCCGAGGAAAATCTGGCCTAATCGGGTCACGCTGCGCCTCCCGATCCACGGCGCAGCACGCCGGAGAAAGTGGCGAAGATCGCCATGGTGACGGCCAGAAGGGTGAAGGACAAAGACGCGCCCAAAGGCCAGTTAAAAGCTTGGGTGAATTGATCCTCGATCACGGTGCCCATGGTGACGCCGACTTTGCCGCCCAGAATGCGCGGTTCCATGAAGGAGCCGATCACGGGCACGAAGGTCAGCACGGCACCGGAAATCAGGCCCGGGGCTGCGAGCGGGATCAGGATTTTGGTTAAGATCACCCACCAGCGCGCGCCAAGGCTTTGCGCGGCCTCAATAATCGCGTCGTCTATGGTGGCAAGCGCGATGTAGCAGGTGAGGATCATATAGGGCAGATAGCCGTGGACAAGGCCGATCACGATGGCTTCGCGGCTGTACAGGATGGCGATGGAGCCTGCGGCGGGGGCGATCCAGTGCCAGATATTGTCTAGGAAACCGTTCTCGCGCAAAACCATCGTCCACGAGAACACGCGGACAAGGCCGTTGGTCCAGAACGGTAGAAGAATGAGGATCAGCAGGGTTTCGCGGCGCGCGCCATGAGTGCAGCGCACCAAAGCGAGGGCGGCGAGGAAGCCAAGGATAGCGCAGGCGAGGGTGGTCCACAGGCCCATCAGCAGCGTGTTGGTGGCGATTTTGATCAGGTAGGGCTGGTCGATGAAAGCGCGGTAGTGGCGCAGGGTGAACTCGATCGGGGCTTTGCCCATCGGGGTTTTGTTCATGAAGCTGAACAAGAACATCGTCAGTAAGGGCAGAAATACCGCAAGGGTCAGCCAGCCGTAAGCGGGCAGCAGCAGGGCGGTGGTGGACACCCATTGCGGCAGGATGCGCGCGCCTTTCGACGCGCGCTGTGGCGTTGAAACCTCACTCGGCATAGAAGGCTTTCACTTCTTGCCACAGGTTGTTGAAAGCCTCACGCCGTTCATCCGGCATCGCCGACATCACGTTTTTGCTGACCATATATTCCGGCTTGTGGACCTGTGCCGAGAGGTCATCAGCAGGAAGGGCAGCGAGGGCTTTGGCATTGGCGGAAGCCGGTGCGCCGACTTTGGTGGCCCATTCGACGTAGAATTTCGGATCAATCATCCAGTTGATGAAGGCGGCAGCGCCCTCGGGGTTCGGCGCACCCGTGGCCATCGCAAGACCGTCAACCCAGACGATTGCGCCCTCGGACGGCACGATGAAATCGACGGGCAGTTTGGCGTTGCGGCGTGAACGGACAGCGCCACCGGACCAGAACACCGACACGTCAAATTCATTGGCTGCGAAGGATTTGTTCCACTGATCTTCCGACGACCAGAGCATTTTGACGTTGGGCTTCAGGGATTTCAGCGCTTCGGTGATGGCGGGCAGATCGGTGGGATCGTTGATATCCTGCCCGGTCATCAGAGCGCCCATGGCTACGGCGATCATCGCATCGTCGTCCATCGCGAAACGGCCGGCATAGGCGGGGGCGGCGAGGTCTTTGTAGCTGGCGATGGTGATGCCTTCACGGGCGGCAACCGAAGTCATGCCCCAGACCCATGGCACCGCATAGCCTTTGCCGTCGATGGTGAAGTTCGGATTGGCGAGCAGGTCTGGATTCACGTCGGCGGCGTTGGGAACCATGGACAGATCCGCAGGCGCGATCAGGCCTTCGGTGGCGGCGGTCGAGACACGGGCCGAGTTCAGCAGAACCACATCATAGGCCCCGGGATTGGTGCGCATTTTGGTCAGGCTTTCGGCCTCGGACGAGAAGTAATCGTGGATGACTTCAATGCCGGTGGCCTTCTGGAAGGCTTCCAGCGACCAAGCCTCATCGGTGCCGTAGCCTTTCCAGTTCAGCACGGTGATTTTGCCACCTGCGGCGCGGGCCGGCAACGCGGTGGATGCGCCAACCGCAGCGATGGCCGCCGACAGCAGCCGCAGCGTGTCGCGTCTTGAGAAATTCGACATATCAGACCTCCGTTAAGCCCAATTGCTGGGCCGCTGTTATGGTGGACCGTCGGTGATGTGACGGCAAGCAGGCTTAGGGCGCGGGGACATAGCTGTGCCTCCGGCAAATGCTGGTTTTCGTGGTGTTGGTTTGGGTTTTGAGCCCGGTTCTCCCTGCCAACGTATCGCTTCAAGGGTGGCGATTATTTGTTGGTGTACATACTATTATTTTGTCGGGACATTCTGTCAAATCATTTTTACGGGTTTTGGAAAAGGCTGATTTAGTTGGGGAATATCACGTCGAGTTTCGCGGCTTGGTCTGCGGAGGTGATGTCGAAGGCAAAACCGCTTGCGATTGGGATAGCGCGAATCACCTTGCCGTTGAGGTGGGCGATAAGCGGGGCTTCGGCAGTGGTGCGGTGCAGGATGATTTGGCCAGCGGAGGTGACGCGGTGCAGGGTCGCCGTGGTGCGGCTGGGGTGGAGGTGTAGCTGCGTCAGGGTGCCAAGGAAGGTGAACGAGAGGGCGGGTTGGGTGTTGATTGTGGCAGTGAGGGTGGCGTTTTTGACTGTGACGGAAAGCGGGCCGAAGGGGGAAACCATAGGGCCGCAATGGGTGGGCTGGGCATTGTTGGTGAGGGTCAGGCCGTGCCATGGGTCGATGTCGACGAGTGCAGAGACGGCCATCAGGGGCAGTAATCCGGCCCAGATGTAGAACGGATCGGTATCGCCTTGGTCCATCGCCTCGCCCGTGGTGGCGTTGTAGTTTTCGGCGGCGATGCGGTTTGTACGCCAGTTTTGTAGGAACAGGTTTAGGCTTTGTTCGGCCAATAGGCTTGCTTCGGCATAGTGACCGCTGCGGCGCAGGCCGAGCCAGACGAGGTAATTGATGTTGGGCCAGATGCGGCCGCGCCAGTACACGTTATCGGCAAAGGCGGGGTCGTCGCGGGTGGCGTTGGGCAGGGGGTATTTGCCTGCGAAGGTTGCTGGATTGGCGAGGTGGCGGAGGAGGTGGGTGGCTTGTTCTTGCGTGGCTGCGTTGCACAGCAGGGGGTAGAAGCTGGTGGGGGAAAGCGATTTGACGAAAGCGCCGTGACGTTGGCGGTTGGCGAAGATTTGGCGGGTTTCGTCCCAGAGATGGGTTTGAATCAGGCCACGGTGGTTTTTGGCAAGGGTGTCAAACTCGGCGGCATCGTCGTTGTGGCCTAAAGTGGTGGCGATCAGGGCAAGCATTTCGGCGTCTAGGGCTACGACGCAATTTAGACCGAGATCCCAGGTTGAGAGGCTGCGGGTTTCGGGTTGATAGATCGCCTCGTCATGGGTGGCGGAGTTGTCCATGCCGGTTTCATTGCGCGCGCCGAAGGCTGTGCCCTTATACAGCGCTTCGCCCACGTCAGAGCTGCCGCAGGAGATCAGGCCAGTGCCCTCGGGGTCGCGCATCTCGCGCCACCAGCGTTGGTTGCGGGCCATGGCGGGGTAGCATTGCTCCAGGATCGAACGCTCACCTGATCGCTGGTAGAGTTGCCATGCGATCAGGCTGCCAAGTGGCGGTTGGCTGCGGTCGACCCATGTATCGCGCGAGGTGGCGATGCAGGCGAAGTTGCCTTGTGGCGTCGCGGCAGAAAGGGCGGTGGCGAGGTTTTCCCTTGCAAGTTCGGTGTCGAAGATGCCTGCAAGCAGGGCGGCGTAGGTTTGGTCGTTGTGCCAGACAGCGTAAGTGCCAAGGTTCCAGATCCGGGTGACGGCGGTGTAGGGGCGGTTGTTGGGGACATCCCAGATGGTGTTCCAGCCGACGATATCGTGGATGGCTGACAGGGATTCGGCATGGGGTGTGGTCGGGTCTGCAGCGGGTTGTTGGGCGAATAGGGCGGCTTTGGCTGCGGCGATGGCGAGGGCGGCGCTGTCGGCTACGGCGGCGGCATAGGTGCCGGAGCGCATCATTTCGAGGTTGAAGCGGAGGGCTAAGACGGGGGCGGATGTGGCGCGGCTGTCGCGGGTGAAGTAGCCGTTTTCGGTATAGTCGTCGCAGAGGGCGTCGAGGGTCGCGTGGCCTGTGACTTGCACGGGCGGGTGCTGCGTGGCGATGGCGGTGAAGCGGTCGCCGGATTGCAGCAGGGTGATGTTCTGGGTGGGATCGAAGCGGGCTTCGGTGCCATCCTCGGCGGAAATGGCGATGTTGACCCAGAAGCGCAGGCCCCATTCGGCAGTCTTTTGAGCCGTCCATGTGGTGCGGAAGGCGAAGGGCTGGGGCTTGGTGGTGGCGAAGGCGAGGGTGGTGCCTGCGAGGTCAGCTTCGAATTCGATCAGGGAGCCTTCAATGTTGTGGCGGCCCAAGCGGAGGGTGTCTGTGCGCGGTTCCAGCTTGATGCATTGGCGCAGGCGCGAGGAGTAGAGCAGCGGTGTGACGCGGATGCCGAGGGGGAGGAATACCATCTCGCCGGGGCGGTCGGACCACGAGTTCCATGCGCGGGCGGTTGAGACATTGGGGTGTTTCAGCATGGTTTTACCCTTGGTTTACGGCAGTTCAGGCGGTGTTTCATCTTACCTTATGCCTGCGTTTTTGGCCATCAATGGCCTTCCCAGCGGGGAATGACTTGTGTGATCTGATGGATCGGCCACAAGATGTTGTGGCCGACAGTGGTTTTTGGCGTGTTCAAGCCGCTTTAGTGGCCAGAACCTGTGCTGGGCGCGGGTTGACGCTCTACCGTGGGGATGCGCCAAGCGGGGGGGGTGTTGCGGCTGCGGTGGCTGGTGATGGCACCGTCGATGATGGTCATGCCGATGCCGGGCAGGTTGCCGAACTGGATCGATTCAAGGATGGTTTTGCCGGGGGTGTGCTGGGCTTGATCCATCAAAACCAAGTCGGCGCAGAAACCTTTTTCGATCATCCCGGTGTCGAGGTTGCGCTGGCGGGTGGTGTTGCCGGTGCCAAAGCAGAGCGCCAATTCGGCGGGCATATTGCCGAGGCTGGAGAGCATGGCGATCATCCGCAGGATGCCGAGCGGTTGCACGCCGGAGCCTGCCGGACCATCGGTGCCGAGGATGATGCGGTCAAGTTCTTTCAGCTCTCGCGCGGTGTTCAGGGTCAGCAGGGCGGCGCGTTCGTTGCCGTTGTGGACGATTTCTAAGCCCGCCTTGCAGCTTTCGCAGATGCAAATGATTTGATCATCAGGCAGGGCGGAATGGCCGCCGTTGATATGGCCGATCACGTCGGTGCCGGTTTCCAGCACCATATCGGCGTCGATAAGGCCAGAGCCGGGGATCGAGGGGCCACCGGTGTGAATCGTGCTTTGGATGCCGTATTTGCGCGCCCAGTTGACCATTTGCTGCGCGGTTTTGCCATCTTTGACTGTGCCGAGGCCAACCTCGCCCAGCAGTTTGACGCCAGCATCGGCGAGGTCTTTGAAGTCTTGCTCGACCATGCCGTGTTCAATCACGGGGGCACCAGCCATGACTTTGACGCCAGAGGGGCGGAAATTTTCGTACCAACGCTGGGCGGCAATCGCCATTGCCTTCAGGCCCACGACGTCGCGCGGGCGGCCCGGCATGTGGACTTCGCCCGCAGAAATCAGCGTGGTGACGCCGCCATGCAGGGTGGAGTCGATCCAGTGTAGTTGTTGCTGGCGCGGGGTGTAATCGCCGATCACCGGATGGACATGGCTGTCGATCAGGCCGGGGGTGAGGGTCGCGCCATTGGCGTTGATCAGGGTGGTGGCGTGTTCGGTGTCAAGGTCGGCGGCACGTCCCCAATCGGTGATCTTGCCATTTTCAGCGATCAGGCAATCGGCGTCGAGGATGGGTTGCTCCATCCGTCCAGACAGCATCAGACCGATGTTATGGATCACCAGTTTTGTGGGTTGGTCAGACATTTTGGCCTCCTGATTTATTCGTAGGCTAACATGTTTATTGTGTGGATCAAGAGGGATGGTTGGGGTTGCGAAAGATAGCATTTGACAGAATGGGCGGCGCGGTTTCTTATTCGTATGCGAACATGTTTTGATGCCGGAGATTCCTGCGATGGCCTATCTTTCCCCTGACAATATGGCGGATGCGTTTGCGGCGCTGGAGCGTGGTGGCGTGTCGGTGATTGCGGGGGGGACGGATTGGTTTCCGCAAGCGGGTGAGGTTTTGCCGAAAGTGTCGCTGCTGGATGTGACCGGGCTGCCTGGGTTTCGCGGGATCTCGAAAGTGCCGGGGGGCTGGCGGCTGGGGGCTGCGACGCGGTGGAGCGATGTTGTGGGGGCGGCTTTACCGGGCTGTTTTGACGGGCTGAAGGCGGCTGCGCGCGAGGTGGGATCTGTGCAGATCCAGAACGCGGGAACTTTGGCGGGGAACCTGTGCAACGCTTCGCCTGCAGCGGATGGGATGCCGCCGCTGTTGTGTCTGGGGGCCGAGGTGGAATTGGTGTCGCGGCGCGGGGTGCGGCGGTTGGCTTTGGCGGAGTTTGTGACGGGGGTGCGGCGGACGGCGCGGGCTGCGGATGAGCTGGTTTCGGCGGTGTTCGTGCCTGATTTGGCGGCGGGGACGGTGGCGGGCTTTCGCAAACTGGGGGCGCGGCGGTATCTGGTGATCAGCATTGCGATGGTCGCGGCAAGTTTAAGGATTGAGGCGGGCCGGATCGTCGATGTGCGGGTCGCGGTGGGGGCGTGTTCGCCTGTGGCGCGGCGGTTGTCGGTGTTGGAGGCTCGGCTGGAGGGGCTTTCGGTGAGGGCAGATTTGTCGGTGAATGTGGCTGATTTGGCCGGGTTAGAGCCGATAGCGGACGTGCGCGGGTCGGGGGAATATCGGCTGGAGGCGGTGGTGGAGATGGTGTCTCGGCTGGTGGGCGATCTGGTGCAGCAGGGGGTTCGGTTAGAGCAGGGGGTTCGGGCGGATGGATGATTTGCGGGCTGCGGTGGATGTCGGCTTTGTGCTGAACGGTTCTGCGGTGTCTGTGGCAGCGGAACCGGGCGAGCGGTTGTCTTATGCTTTGCGGGAGCGGTTGGGCGCGCGCGAGGTGAAGATTGGCTGCAATGCGGGGGATTGCGGGGCTTGTTCGGTTTTGGTTGAGGGCGATGTGGTCTGTGCCTGTCTGATGGCGGCGCATCAGGCGGCGGGGAAGCGTGTTGAGACGGTTAAAGGGGTGCTTGCGGGGGCCGAGGGGCGGGCGCTGGTCGACAGTTTTCAAGATCATCAGGCGGCGCAATGCGGGATCTGCACGCCGGGGATGATGGTGTCGGCGGTGGCTTTGCTGCGCGAGGTGCCGAAGCCTGATGCGGGGCAGGTCCAGGATGCTTTGGGCGGGGTTTTGTGTCGCTGCACCGGGTATCGCAAGATTATTGACGCGGTGGTGGCGGCGGGGTCGGGGGTTGCGCAAGCGCAGGTTTCGGGCGGCGTTGGTGTGGCGATGCGACGGCTGGACGGGCTGGCAAAGGTTGAGGGGCGCGAGGCGTTTGGCGATGATGTGGCGCCTGATGGGGCGCTGGTGGTGAAGGTGATACGCTCGCCTCATCCGCGGGCGGGGTTTGTTTTTGGCGATTTAGAGACGTTTGTGGCCGGGTTGCCGGGGGTGGAATGTGTGCTGACGGCGGCGGATGTGCCGGGGCGCAATGCGTTTGGGGTTATTCCGGCCTATGTCGATCAGCCGGTGTTTGCCGAGGGCGAGGCTCGGCATCGCGGTGAGGCTGTGGCGGCGGTTGTTGGTATGGCGGAGGTGATGGCTGCGTTTGATCCGGCCAGTTTTCCGGTGACGTGGCAGGTATTGCCTTCTGTGCAGACGGTGGTGGAGGCTTTGGCGGAGGGTGCGCCGTTGTTGCATGAAACCCGTGCGGGCAATGTGATGTGCGGCGGATTCGTGAAGCGCGGGGATGCGGATGCGGCGCTGAAACGGGCGGATGTGGTGGTGGAGGCTCGGTTTGAGAGCGGCTTTGTTGAGCACGCCTATATCGAGCCGGAGGCGGGGTTTGCGCAGGTGGTGGATGGGCGGGTGGAGATTCATGCCTGCACGCAGGCGCCGGTGATGGATTTTGACAGCATGGCCGAGATTTTGGCGATGCCGCGTGAGGCTATTCGGATCGTGCCGACTGCGGTGGGTGGCGGGTTTGGATCGAAGCTGGATATTTCGGTGCAGCCGTTTGTGGCTTTGGCGGCGTTGAAGACGGGCAAGCCGGTGCGGATTACTTATTCGCGGCAGGAGTCTATGCAATCGACCACCAAGCGGCATCCTTCGGCGATTCACTTGCGGATTGGGGCGACGAGCGACGGCCGCCTGAGTGGGATGCGGTTTGAGGGGGATTTCAACACCGGGGCTTATGCGTCTTGGGGGCCGACGGTGGCGAATAGGGTGCCGGTTCATGCCTCGGGGCCTTATTTCGTGCCGGATTATCTGGCGCAGTCGCGGGCTATTCATACGCATTGTCCGTCTTCGGGCGCGTTCCGGGGCTTTGGCGTGCCGCAGTCGGCGATTGCGCAGGAGAGCCTGTTTGACGCTTTGGCGGAGAAGTTGGGCATGGATGCGCTGGAGTTTCGGCTGCTGAATGCGTTGGAGAATGGCCAGCCGACCGTCTGCGGGCAGGTGTTTGCGCAGGGGGTGAGGATTAAGGCTTGCTTAGAGGCTTTGCGTCCGGCTTGGGCGGCGGGCAAGGCGGAGGTGGCGGCTTTTAACGCGGCGCATAGAGGCGTGAAGCGCGGGGTGGAAATTGCTTCGGGCTGGTATGGCTGCGGCAATACCTCATTGCCGAATCCGTCGACGATCAAGGCGGGGCTGCGGGCGGATGGGGTGGTGGTGCTGCATCAGGGGGCGATGGATATTGGGCAGGGGTCCAACACCGTGATTGCGCAGATTTTTGCCAGCGCCTTGGGGGCGGATGTGCGGGATTTGGTGCTGGTGGGGCCGGATACCGATGTGACGCCGGACGCGGGGAAGACCTCTGCCTCGCGGCAGACGTTTGTGACGGGGAATGCGGCGCGGCTGAGCGGGCTTTCGTTGCGGGCGATGATTTTAGAGCGGTGCAATGCGGCGGTGGATGCGGTGTTGCGGTTTGATTTGGGCGTGGTGGAGGTGACGGACGCCGCGGGGGTGCATCGGGTTGAACTGGCCGATTTGGCCCCCGACGCTGAGGGATATGTGCTGCGGGCGGTGGAACGCTATGATCCGCCGACGTTGCCGCTGGATGCAAATGGGCAGGGATCACCCTATGCGCAGTTTGGCTATGCGGCGCATCTGGTGGTGGTTGAGGTGGACCTGAAGCTGGGGCTGGTGAAGCCTTTGCGGTTTGTGGCGGCGCATGATGTGGGGCGCGCGATCAATCCGCTGCTTGTGGAAGGCCAAGTGCAGGGCGGCATTGCGCAGGGGCTGGGGATGGCGTTGACCGAGGAATATCTGCCGGGGCGCACCGAAAATCTGCATGATTATCTGATCCCGACGATGGGCGATGTGCCGCCGATTGAGACACTGATCATCGAGGAGGCAGACGCGCATGGGCCTTATGGCGCGAAGGGGTTGGGCGAGCATGTGCTGATCCCGACCGCGCCCGCGATCTTGAATGCGATCCGTCATGCGACGGGGGTGGCGATGACTCGCGTGCCTGCGACGCCTTCACGGGTGCGGGCGGCGTTGAAGGAGGCTGGTTATGAATGAAGCTGTAACGGCGGAAAAGATCCGCTGCGATGCCTGCCCGGTGATGTGCTACATCGCGGACGGGCGGGCGGGGGCCTGTGATCGTTATGCCAATCATGCCGGGGTTTTGGTGCGGCTTGATCCGTTGACGGTGTTGCAATCGGGGGCGGTCGCGGTGCCCTTTCTGGATGGGCAGCAGGACGATTGGGACGGCGATGTGATCAAGGGCAACCGGCCGTTTATCACGGCGGTGGGGGCGGGGACGACCTATCCAGACTACAAGCCTGCGCCGTTTATCGTCAGTCAGGCGGTGGAAGGCGTTGATATGGTCACGGTCGTGACCGAGGGGATTTTCAGCTATTGCGGCGTCAAGGTGAAGATCGACACCGACCGGCATATCGGGGCCGAGCGGGCCTATGTGCGGGTGGATGGTGAGGCGATTGGGCATGTGATGACGGGGGAATATGGATCCTCCATGCTGTCGCTGGGTGGGGTTTTGCATCTGACGGGGGGCTCGAAGAAAGAGGGCCGGGTGACCTGTGATGCGCTGATGCGGCTGTGCAATCGGGAAGCGGTTGAGGTTTCGATTGACGATGGCGCTGTGGTGATTTTGCAGGCGGGGCAGGCGCCTGTGATCAATGGCGTGCCGGAGAAGTTGATGCGGGTGGGCTGTGGCTCGGCGACGATTGGGATGTTTGCCAAGCAATGGGTCGGGCATGTTGATGAGGTGGTGGTGGTCGATGACCATATCACCGGGGTTTTGTCGGAACATCAGGCGGGGAAGTTGTTGGATGTGGCCCCTACGGGCATCAAGATGAAGGGGCGCAGGTCGACTCCGGGGCGGTATTTTCAGGTGGCGCATCCGGGGACGGGCTGGGGCGGCACCGATGTGGATGATCCGCTGACGATTTTGAACCCGTTTGATGCGAAGGTGGCTTGGCCGGGGTTGCGGATGCTGATGGTGTCGACGACGGGCGAGCAATGGGCGTATTACGAGCTGGATGCGGGGCTGGTGCCGAGGGCGGTGGAGGCTCCGGCGGTGATCCGGGCGTCTGCCGAGCGGATTGCCGAGAATTGCGAGCCTTCGGTGTGTTCGGTGCTGTTCATGGGCGGCGCGGGGGGATCATTGCGGGCGGGGGTGACGACCAATCCGGTGCGGTTGACGCAATCGGTGAAGGCGGCTTTGACGCGGGTGTCTTGTGGGGGCGCGCAGGCTTACGTTTGGCCGGGGGGCGGGATTACGGTGATGGCGGATGTGATGGCGATGCCATTGAATTCGTTTGGTTATGTACCTACTCCGGCACTGGTCGCGCCTATTGAGTTCACGCTGCGTCTGTCGGATTATGCGGCTTTGGGCGGGCATTTGGACCATGTGCAGCCGGTTGAGGCGGTGATGGGGGCAGCGGTGCGGCGGGTGGAGCCGGGGGAAGGGCGTGATCCACAGGATGCGCGGAATTTTCCGTGGGGGCGGTAGTGGGGGCTACGGCGCGGCTGTTGCCGGATGGGGAGCGGCTGCATTTGCAGCATGGGCCGATTGATCTGATCATCGGGGCGGAAGGGGCGCGCGAGGCGGCGTTTGAGGCGGCGCGGGCGCGGTTTGAGACGATTTTGGACGAGTTGGTGGCGGAGTTGGCTTTGCTGCGGCGTGCGGTGGGCGATTGGCCTGCGGGCGTTGTGGCGCGGCGGATGGTGTCTGCGGTGCGGCCTTATGGCGCGCAGTTCGTGACGCCGATGGCTGCTGTGGCGGGGGCGGTGGCGGAGGAGGTTCTGGCTGCGATGGTTGCGGCTGGGCCTTTAAGCCGTGCTTATGTCAATAATGGCGGGGATATTGCGTTTCATTTGTCGCAAGGCGAGCGGTTTCGGATGGCTGTGGCGGGGTTGGATGGTGCGGCTTTGGGGCGGATTGATGTGGGGTTTGCTGATGCCGCGCGCGGGGTGGCGACGAGTGGCTGGGGCGGGCGGAGTTTTTCCTTGGGGATCGCGGATGCAGTGACGGTGTTGGCGGCTTCGGCGGCGGAAGCGGATGTGGCGGCGACGATGATCTGTAATGCGGTGGATTTGCCGGGATGTGCGGCAGTTGAGCGTGCGCGGGCTGACAGCTTGCAGCCGGATAGCGATTTGGGCGCGCGGCTGGTGACGGTATCCGTCGGGGCGCTGAGTGCGGATGAGGTGGCTTTGGCGCTGGGGCGCGGTGTGGCTGTGGCCGAAGGTATCTGTGGGCGCGGGCTGGCGGTGTCGGTGGCGCTGTTTTTGAAGGGGCAGGCTCGGATGGTCGGGCTGCCTGCGTTGACCTTAATTCCTGACGGGAGCCTGTGTGATGCCTGAAGTTATCCTGCGCAAAATTGCGACTGTGGTGGAGGAAATCTTCCATGAGGGCGGGCCGGTCTCAAGCCATCCGCCAAAGCGGGGGGCGATTATGGCGGTAATTTTCAATCCTTTTGCGGGAAAGTATGTCGAGGATCTTCAGCCGTTTATGGAAGATTTGAAGCCTTTAGGGCTGATGATGGCGCAACGCTTGCTGGCGGTGTTGGGCGGTGATGCGGCGGCGATTGAGGGCTATGGTAAGGCTACGCTGGTCGGTAGCGCGGGCGAGTTGGAGCATGGGGCTTTGTGGCATGCTCCGGGTGGCTATGCGATGCGCGAGGTGTTGGGCGGGGCGAAGGCGATTGTGCCATCGGCGAAGAAAGTGGGCGGCATGGGCGCGCGGTTGGATGTGCCGATTACCCATGTGAATGCGGCTTATGTGCGCAGCCATTTTGACTCGATGGAGGTGGGGATGAACGCTTCGCCGCGTGCGGGCGAGTTGATGGTTGTGCTGGTGATGACGACGGGGCCAAGGGTTCATTCGCGGATGGGGGGGGCTGGAGGCCAGTCAGATCAAGGGCGAGGATGGGCTGCGATGAGCGCGGATATTCGCAAGATTGCGGTCTGGGTTGAGGAAACTCATATGGAGGCGGGGCAGATGGTGGCCCCTGCAACGCGCAAGGCGGTGGCGGTGGCGGTGATCGCTAATCCGTTTGCCGGGCGGTTTGTCGAAGATCTGACGGTGCTGATGGATATTGGCGCGGAGTTGGGCGCATTGTTGGGGGATCGCTGCATGGCGGCCTTGGGGATTTTGCCTGCGCAGGCGCAGAGTTACGGCAAGGCGGCGATGGTGGGCGAGCTGGGCGAATTGGAACATGCGGCGGCTATTCTGCATCCGAAACTGGGCGCGCCGTTGCGGGTGGCGGTGGGTGGCGGGGCGGCATTGGTGCCGTCGTCGAAGAAGATGGGCGGGCCGGGGCAGGTGCTGGACGTGCCGTTGGGGCATAAGGATGCGGCGTTTGTGCGTAGCCATTTTGACGCGATCGAGGTGCGGTTGAACGATGCGCCGCGGGCGGACGAGATCATGGTGGCGGTGGCGGTGACCGATGGCGGGCGGCCCTTGGCGCGGGTGGGTGGTTTGACGCATGAGGCGGCTGAGGGGCGCGACGGGCTGCGGTAGCGGGCTTGACTGGCGAAGCCGGGGGTTTCACACCCCCGGACCCCCGTGGGATATTTGAGCCAAGATGAAAGCAAATTTTAGGTAAATTTGAGGGATTGCGGGCGGCTTGATTTAGCAGAGGCTGCGCAAATGGGTGGCTTGGCCATGGCGGCATTTGGCGTTAGGCAAGGGGATTGCTTGCGGAGGGCACGGATGCTGACGGGTTATCATTTTGCCGATAAGCGGTTGGAGGTGCTGCCCGAGGGGGCGGCGCTGGAACATGCCGAATGGATTGATCTGTTTCGCGCAACGCCGGAAGAAGAAGCGGCGGTGCGGGCTTTGGGCATTGATGTGCCGACGCTGGCGGATATGGAAGAAATCGAAATTTCAAACCGTCTCTACCATGAGGATGAGATTGATTATCTGACCGTGGTTTTGCCGGGTGAGGATGCGGCGGGCGAACAGGTGATGAGCCCGGTGTGTTTTGCGGTGGCTCAGGCGCGGCTGGTGACAGTACGACACCATGCGCCGCGTCCGTTTCAGACTTATCCACCGCGGGCGGGGAAAAGCACTTTAGGCTGTTCAACCCCGGACCGGATTTTTCTGGGGCTGATCGAGGAAGTGATCGGGCGGCTGGCGGATCATCTGGAAATCGCGGGCACGGGTTTGGATAAAGTGTCGCGTCAGACGTATCATCCGGGGCCAAAGGGGCATCAGCAAAACGATCTGGAAAGCGCTTTGAGCAATCTGGGGGCGGAGGGCGAACGGCTGGGCCGGGTACGGCTGGGGCTTTTGACATTGGGGCGCGCGCTGAACTATGTCGATCAGATGCTGGGGCATCGGCTGGGTACGGAAGGATTGGGCTTGGTGTTGAAAGGCCAACTGCGTGATATTGAGGCGCTGGAGGTGCATGCGGATTTTCTGTCGTCGCGGCTGGGGCTGATGTCGGATGCGACGATGGGGCGGATTAACCTTGCGCAGAATACCACGGTGCGGATCGTGTCGGTGGTCGCCGTGCTGTTCAGCCCGCCGACGCTGATCGCCAGCCTGTATGGGATGAACTTTGATTTCATGCCGGAACTGGCGTGGAAACTGGGCTATCCGATGGCTTTGGTGATGATGGTCGGATCGGCGGTGCTGACCTATGCGTTTTTCAGGTGGAAGGGCTGGCTTTAGCAGGCTGGCGTTATGTGGTGAGGCCCCGGATCAAGTCCGGGGCGGCGGGGTTTTTGGGATAAGCTCTGGCTTTAGCAATCGGTGAATGTGGCGGGGCGTTTTTCGATAAAGGCGGCCATGCCTTCTTTTTGGTCTTCGGTAGCGAACATGGCGTGAAACAGGCGGCGTTCGTGCAAAAGACCTTCGCGGAGGGTGGTTTCCTCGGCGCGGTTGACGGATTCTTTTGCGGCCCGCACTGCGATGGCAGATTTCGCCGCGATTTTTGCGGCGGTCTTCAGGGCTTCGTCAATCAGATCGGCGGCCGGGATGATACGGCTGACAAGGCCTGCGCGTTCGGCTTCGGCTGCGTCCATCATGCGGCCTGTCAGGTTCATTTCCATCGCTTTGGCTTTGCCGATGGCGCGGGTCAGGCGTTGGGTGCCGCCCATGCCTGCGATGATGCCAAGGTTGATCTCGGGTTGGCCGAATTTGGCGGTATCGGCGGCGAGGATGAAATCGCACATCATCGCGAGTTCGCAACCACCGCCCAAGGCAAAGCCTGCGACGGCGGCGATGATCGGTTTGCGGATGCGCTGGATGGCTTCGGCTTCGGGGCCGAAGATGTCAGAGGCGAAGGCTTCGGCAAAGGTTTTGCCCGCCATTTCGCGGATGTCTGCGCCTGCGGCGAAAGCCTTTTCCGATCCGGTGATGACGATGCAGCGGATGGTGTCATCGGTGTCCATCGCTTGTAGGTTTGCGGCGAGTTCGGACATGAGTTGTTGATTGAGGGCGTTTAATGCCTCGGGCCGGTTCAGGCGGATCAGGGCGACATGGGCGTGGGTTTCGATCAGCAGGGTTTCGGGCATGTCGGTTCCTTAGATTTGGCAGGTGGGGCAGTAGAAGGATGAGCGGCCCGATTGCACCATGCGGGCGATTGTGGACGTGCAGCCGGGGGTTTGGCAAGGCTGGCCCTCGCGGCCATAGACGGCGAAGGCCTTTTGGAAATAGCCAAGCTCGCCGTCGGTGCGGCGGTAGTCTTTTAAGGAGGAGCCGCCAGCCTCGATGGCTTCGGTCAGCACTTCGCGGATGATCGACACAAGTGAACCTGGTTTCACAATGCTTCCGGCGCGGGTGTTGGGGGCGATGCGGGCGCGGTAGAGCACTTCGCAGACGTAGATATTGCCGAGGCCCGCGACGAGGTGTTGGTCCAAGAGGGCGGATTTTATCGGGGTGTTGCGGTTGTGGAGTTTCGCCGAAAGGTAGGATTCATTGAAGGCATTGCCGAGTGGTTCGGGGCCGATTTCGGACAGCAGGGGGTGGGCTTCGGCGGTGAGGGTCGGCAGCAGATCCATCGCGCCAAAGCGGCGGGCATCGTTGAAGGTGACGCGCGCGCCGCCTTCAAGGTGGAGGACAACATGGTCGTGTTTTTCGGGGGCGGCGTGATCGTGGTAATAGTCGCCCAAGGTGATGCCGGAGACGAGCATCCGGCCTGACATGCCGAGATGGATCAGCAGGGTTTCGCCTGAGGAGAGGTCGGCGAGGATGTATTTGGAGCGGCGACGGAGGGCGAGGACGCGCTTCCCGGTCAGACGCTCGGCCATGTTCAAAGGCAAGGGCCAGCGCAGATCGGGGCGGTTGACCTCGGCGCGGATGATCAGGCGGCCTTCCATTGCGGGCAGAAGACCACGGCGGACGGTTTCGACTTCGGGTAGTTCGGGCATATATCCTCGGTGACAGTTGGGCGCATTGAGGGTTTCGGCGCGCGTGCCTATAAGGGGGGTGCAATGACAGGACGGCAAGAGATGAACGACAGCACCACGCATTTCGGCTATCAAACCGTGCCCGAGGCCGACAAGGCCGGGATGGTGCATGGCGTGTTCACGCGGGTCGCCAGCAAGTATGACATTATGAACGATCTGATGTCGGGCGGGATGCATCGGTTGTGGAAAGACGCGATGATGGATTGGCTGGCGCCGCGGCCCGGTCAGCGGTTGCTGGATGTGGCGGGGGGCACTGGCGACGTGGCGTTCCGGTTTATGAAGCGGGCGGAGGGATCAACGGCGGTTGTGTGCGATCTGACGGAATCGATGCTGGTGTCGGGGCGGCAACGGGCCGAGGCGGATCAGATGGCGGCGCGGTTGGATTGGGTGGTGGGCGATGCGATGGCGCTGCCATTTGCTGATAATTCCTTTGACGTTTACACGATTTCCTTTGGCATCAGGAATGTGACGCGGATTGGCGATGCTTTGAAGGAAGCTTATCGGGTGTTGCGGCCCGGTGGGCGGTTGATGGTGCTGGAATTTTCACGGATTCCCAATGACTTGGCGCAGTGGGTATATGATAAGTACAGCTTCAACGTGATCCCGGTGATGGGGCAGGTGGTGGCAGGGGATCGCGAGTCTTATCAGTATCTGGTCGAGTCGATCCGCAAGTTTCCTGAACAAGAAGCGTTTGCTGGGATGATCCGGCAGGCGGGTTTCGATCAGGTGAAATACCGCAACCTGACGATGGGGATTGCAGCACTCCATTCGGGCTGGAAACTGTGAGAGGACCGCATAATATCTGGCGGCTGATCCGCACCGGGGCGACGTTTGAGCGCACCGGGGCGATGGCGCTGGCGCTGGAGGCGATGGACGTGACGCCGCGTCTGCGGTTTGCAGCGCGGATGCTCGGCTGGCCGTTTAAGTGGCTGGGGCTGCAAGGTGATCTGGCACTGCCGCCAGTGACGCGGGCGCTGACGGCGCTGGGGCCTGCCTATATCAAGTTCGGGCAGGTGCTGTCGACGCGGCCGGATATTGTCGGCGAAGAATTGGCGCTTCAGTTGAAGTATCTGCAAGATCAACTGCCGCCATTTTCCACTGCTGTTGCCAAAGCAATGGTTGCGGAGGAATTGCGGCGGCCGGTGGAGGAGATATTTTCCAGCTTTTCCGAACCCGTTGCGGCGGCATCCATAGCGCAAGTGCATCGCGCGACTTTGCGCAGCAACGGGCAGGATGTGGCGGTGAAAGTGCTGCGTCCGGGGATCGAGCGGGCGTTTCGCCGCGATATTGATGCGTTTTACTTCGCGGCGCGGGCGATTGAGTTTGTCTCGCCCGCCTCGCG
This sequence comes from Cypionkella sp. TWP1-2-1b2, assembly GCF_049896245.1. NCBI lineage: Bacteria > Pseudomonadati > Pseudomonadota > Alphaproteobacteria > Rhodobacterales > Paracoccaceae > Cypionkella > Cypionkella sp. TWP1-2-1b2. Next base: position 84,685 of record NZ_JAFCTX010000018.1, read on the forward strand.
CCGGTTGCGGCCGCTGGATGTGATCACACATTTTGAAGGCGTGGTGCTGGGCGAATTGGATTTGCGGCTGGAATCCTCGGCAGCCTCGGAATTTGCCGATAACACCAAGACTGATGCCGGTTTCCAAGTGCCCAAGGTGATCTGGGATCTGTCGGGCCGCTCGGTGATGACGCTGGACTGGGCTGAGGGGATCAATTTGGCGGATAACGCCGCGATTGACGCGGCGGGATTGGATCGGCGGGCGTTGGGCGCGCGGGTGTTGCAACTTTTCCTGAGCCACGCTTTGCGCGACGGATTTTTCCATGGCGATATGCATCAGGGCAACCTGAAAGTGGCGGCGAATGGCAACTTGATCGCCTATGATTTCGGCATCATGGGGCGGATTGATGAATATACCCGCCGGGTCTATGCAGAAATTCTGATGGGCTTTATTGGCCGCGATTATCGTCGGGTGGCCGAGGTGCATTTTGAGGCGGGCTATGTGCCGCCCGACCGGGATATTGACGAATTCGCACGGGCCTTGCGCGCTGTGGGCGAGCCGATTTTCGGGCTGGAAGCGACACGGGTGTCAATGGCACGGCTGCTGTCGTATCTCTTTGAAGTGACAGAGAGATTTGGCATGGAAACCCGTACCGAGCTGATCTTGTTGCAGCGCACGATGGTGGTGGTGGAAGGTGTGGCGCGCAGTTTGGACCCCAATATCAACATCTGGCAGGTCGCAAAGCCGGTGGTGGAAACCTATGTCAGCCGCAACGTCGGGCCCTTGGCGTTGTTGCGTGATCTGGCGCAGACAGCGCGGGTTTTGGCGCGGTTTGGGCCGCGCCTGCCGCGCCTGGTGGAAGCGGCTTTGATCGCGCAGGCCGAAAGTCCGCCGCCTGTGAAACGCCGGCCCCGGCTGTTCGCGTTGCGGCTGGTTGTGGCGGCGTTCGTGGTTTTTGCGCTGGGAATTTGGCTAGGGCATATCCTGTAGCGAAAGGCTGTCAGGGTTAGATTGGATCGAAAACTGCTGTCTCGCGCAGATGTTTGAGCGCGTTTTTCGATAAGCATGTGTCTGGCAAACCATGACACGCTTTAAGGCACGCGCAGGGCGGTGATGTCTGTGGCGTTTACCTCGACACCGCCCGCCAGAACCAGCGTTGGGCCATTGGCACCGCCGCGCGCCTCAAGGATCTTTGCATAGGATTCGACGGCTGCGGCCTCACCTAACTGCTGCGCGCCGCTATAGCTTTCAAGGCTGAGGGAATAGATGCCATTCGGCAGCGGATTTCCGGCGGCATCTGCGCCAAGCCATTGATAGGTTCCGCCCTCTCGCGAGACATCTTCGCGGGAGACCACCTGATCTTGCGCATTTTTCACCACCAGAACGGCGCGATCGGCGTGGGTTTTCGGCTGATAGCTGATGGTGACGGGATCATCCCCCAGATAGACCGGGCCGGCAGAGCGCGCCTCTTGCCCGACCCAAGCCGCCAGCTGTGCCATGCCCAGAACGCCGAACTGGCTGGTCAGCCCTTCAAGCAGTTGGTTGGTTTTGGTCTGCTGCTCGACCCCGGAAAAGGTTGCCAGTTGCACAGCGTAATCTGCCGAATCAATCGGTTTCGTCGGGTCCTGGTTCTTCATTTGCGTCGTCATCATCTTTAGAAACGTATCAAAATCTGCCGAGATGGCGGCTTTGGATGGCGTTCTGCTGGCTGCGGCTTGGGCGGTGGTGACGGCGGAGGTTTCCATCGGATGCTCCTTTCAAGAGCTTTTCGAGATACGTTGACTGCAAGGGCTTTCGCTTTTCAAACGCAACGCGAAAAGCTTTAGAGCAAGTCACCTTCAATCGGGACCATATCCTGCGGCTTTGAAGTAGTTTCTGCATTCCTGGCTATGGAATAGATCGCAGACTGCACCGACGGCGGTCCAGAGGGCTTGGTACGTT
>NZ_JAFCTX010000019.1:0-83399 GCF_049896245.1 Cypionkella sp. TWP1-2-1b2
TTCCACGCATAACACTCCAGCTGCTCCCGCCTAAAAGCGGGATTGTTGCACGACTGGGGTGGTCAGTTTTGGACGCTGTTCCACCCCGTCAGCTGGTCACTTTTGCACGCTGTTTTACACACAAGATCTCCCATACGTGGCCATCGAGATCGTCGAAGCTGCGCATGTACATGGAGTCGTTAAGCTGAGGTTCGCGCCTTGGTTCGCTGGCGCCCGCTGCGATAGCCTTGTCGACGATCTGATCGATTCTGGTCTTATCGTCAAAGGTAAGGCAAGTGAGCACTTCGGTTGACTTGTGCGCATCAGCCATCGGCTTTCTGGCAAACTCTTTGAATTTGCTGTGCGTAAGCAGCATAACATTGATCTCATCCGAAAAGACGATGCACGCAGCCGTCTCGTCGGTGAATTTCGGGTTGTGGGTGAACCCCATAGCCTTGAAAAAAGCCACTGACTTGTTGAGGTCCTTGACAGGGAGATTGATGAAGATCTGGGTCGACATGTAGGTCACCTTACTAAGTTGCGCTGCTACTTCTGCCGATTTTTGGGTTCACGCCCCTGTTCGCATTTGATTTTTTGCCCGTCAGGCACCGTCGCAGTTCGCGCGATAGATGGACTTGGTCGGCATCGCAGCTTTGTCTGTCAAAAATTCCATTGACGAGTATGTATAGCACGGCGAGCTCCATCGCAGATTGATCTGCATCAGCACTTGCAGCAGTCCGACCTGCGGAGATGATCGAACAGCGGTTAGACCAAACGACACGGCGCGCCACACCGCTGCATGCAGCCTCTTGCCTTAATGCTACGGCTTCGGGCTGAAGCGGAAATGTCAGTTTTGATCGGTTTGTCGGGGTGAAGCAAACTGCAGTTTCTGGCTTAACCTCGCCGACCGATGGAACCTTTCTATCTGCTTTCCGGTTCAATTATTGTGATTTAACCCATAAGGAGGGCTCCAGATGAGCTATATTTAGGGTTTCTTGGTTGCTGTGCCCAAAGCCAACAAACAAGCCTAAAGGCTTATCCCGTTGATCCCGGTCCCACTACATCTTGTGCTGTGCTGCGCACTAGAAGCCGCGATTTTTCGTTGTGGGATAGATGAAGGTGGGCGCGTTTGGCCCGGGAAGACGGCTCGACGTGCGTTGACGGTCGCGGTGCGAGTCAGTGACAGATTGTAGATCTGATCAGCCTGGCGGCGAGCAACAGCGGCGGCGTAGAGCCGGGCGTATTCTGAATTGGGTTTGGCCCGATCAAATGACTGGCGTATGGTCTGGGCGTCTTGAGCGGTAAACAGCACCCGCATGACATGGCCCCGATACTTGTAATGTTCGAGGATTTCCTGGCCGATGAGCTGACCTTCCCGATCACAATCGGTAGCAAGCCATACCTGCTTGGCCGAACGCAGCGCCTCACGAATTGCTTTGAGCTTCGCCGCCTTGCTTCCACCTTTTGCCGGTCGTGTGCCATAGAGTTCCTGGGGGCGCAGCAGAACCGGGGACCAACGCTTCCATTCCGGCACCACATCCTCTGGTTCGAGCAAGTCAAATAAGTGTCCCTCGGCGGGCAGAACCATGCCGTAGCGGGATCCAATGGCGGCGCGGACGTCTTTCGCCTGGCTGGTCTTCTCGGTGATGACGATCTGATCGATCATAATGCCCTCGTTTAGGGCAAAGAGCCCTGACAGGAACATAAAGCGAACATCCGTATACCGCAACCGAGATTAAATGAACAAAAATCACCCAAATGCCCAGATTGTCATTACGCATCATGGTCAGTGAAGGGTGGTGGGCCGCCCCATGGGCAGTGTTTCCAAGGTTTGTGCCCGCGCCTTCTTGCAAGACTGGATGACGACGTTGATTTCGTGCTCGGCGATCCGGCTCATCTGCTGAAAATGCTTGATGGTCTCGGTGATGCTGGCCACGCTCGCGGGCTGCGAAGCCAATTGCTCCACTGCTGCGAAAATCGAGCGCATCTCACCGAGAATGCTGACCGACTTGTGCGCACTCTCCGGCAAATCCATCTCATCTTTGTCGACAAACAACCCGTCAACAAAGCCTTCGATCTCCTCGCGCCGAACACGGGAGAACCTGGTCAGGAATGCAAGGCTCGCAGGAGCCGTTGCGATCCGGGCGAGCTTGAAAGGGTCCATTCGCTTTTGATGCGTGCTGAGGGCATTCCACAACCCTTGAAACAGCGTACCAAAGAACTCCTCGGCGTCAGATTTGCTCTCGAATACCGGCAACTCGTTGTTCCAGATGCGCTGTATCTCCTGCATCGGGGAAACCGTCATGTCCGGCGTCGCAATGTTGCCCATGAAGCGCGCTCGGACCTGATGATACGGGAGGGGGCAGGCATAACGCTCGAGCAACGCTTTCGGAGAGAGAACGCTGGTTGCCTGATTTTTCGATGGTTTTCTCATCCAATCTCATCCTTATAGTAGGCATCACCGCAGGGCAGCGGCCGCGCAAGAGTCGAGCCGCGCCGTGTATTGCTAACTTGAGTGTTCCCAGAAACTATACTTCCGCCCGTGCTGCGCCTTCAGCCGCGCCACATAAACATCATGCGTCTCAAACGCTCCGAAGTCGTCGATCCTGGACGCGAGTTCGGCGCATTCGGCGAAGTGCTGAGCAGCATAACCGTAACGTTTTGACCTGGCCGCGGTCAACGTAAAGTCGATCATCGCCCGCAGGGCCAGCGTGGCGGCCAAGGGGTAACGCTCGGACAAGGCTTCGGCGGCCGGGGTCAGGATTTCATAGTGATTGCCGTCGATTTCGCTATGGCGGTCAATCAGAAGCCGGGCGGCGCGGTCCGGCGACGGCCAGTCCAGAAAGAAGCCAAGGGCGGGCAGCAGGCCCGGATGCGCCGCAGCGTAGACCATCGCACGTTCCTCGGCTTCGACATCGTCGAAATCGGGAAGCCGCTTCAGAAAGGTGCGCAGGTAGTCAGGCGAGAGATCGCGCTCGAAACAGGCCCAGCGGAAAGCCTGCGCCTCGTCGTTGCGGTCAAGCGCCTCCAGCACTTCGATGCGGGCATCCTGCCATTCGTGCGAAACCCAGCGGCTGTTGTCCACTTCCGCCCGCTCGATGAAGCCGAGCGCATCTTCTGCCCTGCCTGCGGCCAGCAGGCGCGCCGCGATTTCGGCGGCGATCTTTGGCACCTTGCGCGTGGCAGGATCGTACTGGGCGATGAACGCATCCACGTCGCCCATCGCATCGGCGATGTCCTTCAGCGCCATCCCGACCAAGCTTTGCCGGGCGCGTTCCTCCATCTGATGCGCATAGGTGGCACCACCGCTGCCATAGGCCACCGCCTCCCATTCGCCTTTCGGCGGCACAGGAACTGGCGTCGCTGCCAGGACCTCGATCCGCTGCTTGAGATGGGCGAGCCCCTCGGCCCCCAGCGCGGGAGTCAGGATGGCGATCAACCCGTCATACTGTCCGTAGCCGTTGTCGCGCAAAGCCTCGAGTGCCGCATCGGCCAGCGCCGCTGCCGGTGTCCCGGCGGCAAGTGCAATCTCGCCCAACAACGCGCAGGCATCGTGAAACACGCCAATGACGATGCCGCTGCTGTCATCGCGCCGCTCGAACAGCGGCGTTGCGACCTGCATGAAGCGCCACAGAAGTGCCAGCCCTTCGGTCGGGTCGGCTGGTGCGATCTGCTCCCTGATAGCCCGAAGCTGGCTTTCCAGATCGGTGACCAAGGGCTTGCGGTTCTGCCAGTTCACAAAGCTGCGCGCCCGCGCGATGCTGGTCAGTCGTTTGGCCACTTCGCGTCCAGCTTCCTTCGGGCTTTTCGCACCCGCCAGTTCCAGCCGCAAGCGCCGCTTCGCCACCGCAGAGCCGGTGCTGATTTCGATCAGCAGTTCCGCCAGACGCATTGCGCCCAGAGTTTCGAGGTTCTTTGCATTCAGGGTTGTCTTCGATGCCATTGGAAATCCGTATCAATTTTGAGCCACCCTAGCAGCGCTCGGCGACGAGCGAAACGCCGACGCTGATTCGACACCAAGACCGGTATTGCGTCATTCCCAGCAAGTTCAGCCGCCCCAATGCCTACGCAGATTTTCCTTTTATTGCGCAATTTCAATGTGTTCGTTGACTGTTCCCAGATGATCCCCACAGTAGGGGTCAACCACGATCATCGCGCAGGATCGCCCATGCCCAAACTGACCAAACGCACCATCGACGCCACCGAGCCGCAGGCAACGGAATTCTTCCTCTGGGACGAAGGCATCCCCGGCTTTGGGCTGCGCGTGATGCCAAGCGGGCGAAAAAGCTTCGTTGTGCAGTTCCGCGCCGGGCGGCGTGCCCGGCGGATGAGCCTCGGGCCTAGCACGGTATTAACCTGCGATCAGGCGCGCACCCGGGCGATCACCATCATCACCGGAACCCTGCCCGGCAAGCCACTCAGCGACCTCCAGCCCTTCTGGCAGCGCGTCCGCGCCCGCGCAGGGGTCAAGGATGTCCGGATCCACGACCTGCGCCACACCTTTGCATCGACTGCCGTCGCATCCGGCCAGGGGCTGCCGATGATCGGCAAGCTGCTCGGCCACACGCAGGTGCAGACCACGGCGCGTTACGCCCACCTCGCGGCAGACCCGGTCAGGAGTGCCGCGAATTCCGTGGCTACATCGCTGCGCGAGGCGCTTGGTTAGGTCTGCCGGATTGTTTGCCTCCGACACCTATTGTGCCGCCCAGTCGCCGCACGACCAGTATTTCTTTGAGCGGCGCAATGAAATGGTGGCAGGGGTCGTGAGGCCATCTTCCGCGACCGACTGATGACCTATTGGCAAGGCCGCTGCCCCCTGACCGGGATCACCGACCCGGCCCTGCTGCGCGCCAGCCACATCATCGCGTGGAAGGATTGCGCCAGCGATGCCGAGCGGCTGAACGTGCACAACGGCCTACTGCTTTCGGCGCTGTGGGACGCGGCCTTCGACCGGGGTCTTGTGACCTTCGATGACGATGGGCGTCCTAAATTCTCGCCGAAGCTAAGTGAAACAGCGCAGTCCGAGTTGCGTTGGCATGCGCCCATCCCGCTCACCGACAAACACCGCGCCCGCCTTGATTGGCATCGGGCGAAAGTCTTTGACAGGACTGCACCATGAAGCCCCGCTCGATCAACATCTTCCTCCTCGACGGCGATCCGAACGGCATCCGGGTTGCCCAGATCATGATGTCGACAATCCAAGCCATCGCCTTCCGCCGCAACAAGTTGGGGGAAGTACGCAAGACATTTCCTGAGATTGAGCGGCCTGGGGTGTACATCTTGATCGGCGAAGATGAATCCGAACAGGATCGTCAGCTTGCCTATATCGGCGAATCCGAGGGTGTGGGTGCCCGTTTGTCATATCACAACTCGAACGAATTGGGGCGAGACGCCAAGGGCTTTTGGGTCGACACCGTCGTTCTCATAAGCAAAGACGAAAACCTCACGAAGAGCCATGCGCGCTATGTGGAAGCATGCCTGATCCGTAACATTGGCAGCAATCCTCGCTGGTCGCTTCCAAACGCCAAACGGCCATCTGAAGATGCCGGCAAGTTGCCGCTGCCTGATCGCGCGGCAATGGACGAGTTCGTCGATCAGACAAAAACCCTCGTCGGTGCCCTTGGCTGGGATCTTTTTCGCGAGATGCTAGGGAGAGCGACAGAAGCGGTCCAGGCCGTGCGCGACATTCCAGCGGGTCCGTCTGCAGACAAGTCGCGTTTTTTCTTTCGCGGCGAGGGGTTTGCCGCCGAAATGGAACTCGGGCCATCCGGCGAGTTCATGGTCAAGTCTGGGTCCAAAGCACGTTTGAGGACAACGACGACGATCCCATGGTCGCCGCCAGGTTGGCGCCAATGTTGACCTGATTGCCAGTCGCGCCAGACGCCACGAAGGTGAAGGCCGTGCCGTTGATCCTAAGGGTGCTGTTGACGGCTGGTTGCGCCGAGAAGGTGATCGCCCCGCTTGCAGCGACCGTGCCAGCGGTGATTGGTGCCCCGAAAGCCGCCTTCAACCAGAAGCCGAAACCCACCGCCTAGATTGGCACCTCGACATCGCCGTCGGTGGTGATCGTAGGTCCAACGCCCCCGCCAGCACCGCCGTTTCCAGCCAGCGCGCCCAGACCGGGCGGCACAGCTGATGCGCGATCACCCCGTGCTGCAACTGCTCGACCCGGCGGCGAAACTCGACCAACTCTGCCCTGAGACTCGAATAGTTGGCCTGCCGCACATCGCCGGTCACCAGATGATAGGGCAGCCCGAGCGAGGCCGACACCGACAGCAGGGTCCGATATTGAAACGCCTCATAGCCGCCACCAACATCGGCAGGGCTGGAGAACTTCACATCCTCACCCGGCAGCAGAACCTGCAAAGTGCCGGGCTCCAGACTGACGGTTGCGCCGCTATCGTCGGTCGCCTCGATCTCGCCCATCAGCTGCTCTTCGGGTGCTGTCTTGGTGATGAAGCCCGCGAACATCGCCGCCGTCTTCTTCCGGTCAAGTTCTGCATCGTCGTACTGGTCGAGCAGGAACAGGCGCACCATCGCCGGGGCCACATGCGGCAGACCCCGGATTTGCCCTGCATCAATGGGGCGGTAGATGTGCAGAACGTCCCCGGCCGGGACACGCACCGTCTCAGACGTGGCCATGCCCTGATCGGTACTGTCGCCGGGATGGCGGCGGCGGAAGTGATAGGCCTGACGCCGCCCGATGGCATCGAACTCAATACCGCAGCGGATGCGGTTGCCATTGGGCGCAGTGTCGGTTGCATCAAAGGGCAACATTTCCGATTGCAGCAGTTGCAGCTGAAACGGCACCAGCAGACCATCTTCTGCCCGGCGCGAACGCAGTCGCACAAAGCATTCGCCCGCAACGAACATCTCGCGCGCCACCATCGCCTGGAGGCCGTAGAAATCGGTCAGCCCATCGGCATCCGCCTCATCGGTCCAGGCGAGCCAGAGCCGCTGCACCCGGTCGCGCAGGGCCGGATCCTCGATCAGCGACGAGGGTTTGATGCCATCACCGACGAGGTTCGACGCGAACGCCTCGCAGGCATTCGCCGCATAGCCGTTGGTCACCACCAACTCACGCGACCGCGCCAGCAGACGCGGCCCGCCCGAGGCAACCAGCGAATTGATGTTTTCCAGCGGCGGCAGCCAGCCCCGCAGCCGGCGCTGCGACATCGCGCCTTCCAGCCGGGCCCGCAAGGTTGCAGGGCCGCCGATCTTCCGGCGGCGAAAGGCATCGAGCCAGCCCATGCGTCAGGGTCCCTTGCTGGTGATCACGCGCACCTGCCGGATGATCTTGCGTCCTTCGGCGGTCGCGATCTCGCGGTCCAGCACTTCGATGGCCCGGTCGATCTCGGCCAGACTGCGGTAATCGACGGTCTTGCCGTCATAACTCACTCGCGCCACGCCGGAGGAGCGCTGCGTCGAGAGGGTGTCGCGGCGGGAGCGGAGTTCTGCAATCGTCGTCATTTGATTTGACCATAAGCTTGAAAGCGTTGCACTTGAGAGACTTGCCGCCCGCTGAAAGCGAATCCATGACCCCCTCCGAAATAATGCGCGATCTCGCGCGGAACGACATTTTTCCAAAAGCTGCCATGGCCGCCGAAGGCGAACGGCGTGAAGAAATGACACCGATCTTCGTCGAACTGGTTGAACGGCTCGGACGCCAACAGGTGACCGCCGCCACTGCCGGTCGCTGAAAGGATCAAGCCATTACCATCGACACCATCCACAAAGATGTCGCCACGCTGCCCGGGATGCAGCAGATCTGAGGCACGCAGATGAGCACCCGCGCGCAGATCGCCATCCAGATCGGCCCCGACGAATGGGCCCATGTCTACGTCCACTTCGACGGCTACCCCGCCCATATGCTGGCTGCGCTGGAGCGCTGGAAGCCCGAAGATATCCTCGCTGCCCGCGAAATCTGGCAGGTCACGCCCGAGGCACTGGATTGCTTCGCCCCGCCCTGTGCCCCGCGCATCCTGCCGCGCCCGACGCGAGAGTTTGCCCATCTTTACATGTGGATCGGATGCCGCTGGGTCAGTGTGGTGCCGCAGGAGGATGCGGATAGACCCCGGACACGACAGCCCGGAGTACAATCAGAGAGCACTGATATTGCTTGGAATTACCTACCCTAAGCACCACGTCAGAGCGATTGTGATGACACGGAAACGATGCAACTCACCCAAGGAAAACCACGCCATGACCACCCGCCGCGCCACCGCCACCGCCACCAACGACAAAGCCCTGAACGCCTTCCTCGCCGCCAAGCGCGAGATCGACGGGATGCTGGTGCGCATCAAGACGCTCAGCGACGACCATTTCGAGACCAACCCCGACGAAATCAACTGGGGCGATGTTGGCACCCTGAACCACTACGCCGGCCTGCTGCGCCAGATCACCGACAGCGCATTCCATGAGGGCGAACATGCCGCTTGACCCCGCACAGCGCCATCAGATCGAACAGGACGCCATCACTGCCGCGTGGGAGGCCAAACGCCTCACCGCCTGCGACGACGCCATCGCCTTGCTGCTCGAGATCGCCGATCTGCAAACCGACGATGATGGCGATGTCATCATCGGGGCCGACGAGACTGGCCACAACGATCTGCTCGCCCGCATCAACGCCTTCCTTTCCGACCATGCCGAATGACAGGAGCCAGAACCATGACCGACCTCACCGACACCCAGACCCTGATCCTCAGCACCGCCTGCGCCCGCGAGAATGGCCTGATCTTCCCGGTCACCGCCAACCTCAAGGGCGGCGCTGTGGGCAACATCTGCAAGAGCCTCCTGAAGCGCGGGTTGATCGAGGAAATCCCCGCCGCTGACCCGGATACTGTCTGGCGGCATGGCGAAGCGGGTTCGCTGACCCTGCGCGCCACGCCACTGGCCCATCAAACCCTCGGGATCGGCGATGCGCCAGAGACCCCCGAGCCCACGCCAGTCCCCAAGCACCAGCGCAGCGGCACCAAGCAAGAGGCGGTGATTGCGCTGCTGAAATCCGAAGGCGGCGCGACCATCGCCGAGATCATGGCCGCAACTAAGTGGGCCGGTCACACCGCGAGGGGCTTCCTGTCCGGGGCGCTGAAGAAGAAGCTCGGCCTGACCATCACCTCCGAGAAGGTGGATGGCAGAGGGCGCTGCTACAATATTCCTTCAGCCTGATTGAATGCCGCACCGCTGCCCCTTGCGCCGCCGTCGACCGATACCCGGTCGGCGGCTTTCGCCTTCAAGCCCGTCAGACTATTTGCCGATCTGGCGCTGCTCCAGCGTCTCGTCATCGCCGTCGGACTTCATGACATCGGCGATGAGGTGGTTCACCATTTCGTCGAAATAGCGTGTCAGTTCCCGATGCAGGTTCTGAAACTCGGCGGCGATTGTTCGCTCGAAATCGCGCTTGCGGGCTCGCACCATGACAGTCGTTCGTCGCTGGCGAGGGTGCCGATAGGGCTTCACATCATGCTTTCGACACAGCGCGACGAACACCCGAACGGCCCAGACATCCGGAAGGATGTACTGCAATTCGATTTCAGGCTCCGAGGCATTAGCTCCGGCCAAGTCCAGCCGGGCCTGCATCCGCCCGAGCGCTGCCCCGGCCGCTGCCCGTTCTCCGGGCGTCGCGCCACGCGCGAAGAGCGCCTCGAGTTTCTCCAGCTTATCACGGATGTGTTCGTGGTTGTTCATCTTCACCGCAGCCTGATGGTTCAAGTTCAGGCGTAAAGCACCACCGTCTCAGCAGGTCAACCAAGGTCTGGAGGCATCGCCCTCGCTCGAACAGCCGCCGCAGCACATAGCCACGCACCAGCGACACGCCGGCGAAGGCAAGCCCGATGGTCAGGTGCTCTGCCAATCCCGTTTCGATCCCGAACCATGGGAACACCACGATCTGCGTCGCGATGGCCAGCACATAGCCCACGACCACATTGGCGACGGCCTCGACCAGCGACATGGCGCGCGATTGTTTCATGCTGGCACTTCATCCATCGGCCAGCAATTCAACTGCCAAAGTTCTGAGCGCATGCGCTGCAACCAAAGGGACCACGCCGTTGCCACAGAGGCGAAGCCGGTCCACCCGGTGGGCCAGCCCATCAGCGCCTCGACGAACAGCGGGTTCAAGGTCCGGCGCACATCGCAGGTATCGCTGCCAGCCACCTTCATCACCAGGACCTGGCGGCCAAGCAGGCCGTTCACCGGCGTGTTGACAAGGCTTGTCGCCCCGTCCTTGTGATCGCGCGCCGTCGGCGTCATCCACAGGCGGCTGGCATGGGTCAGATCGGCGGTCTTGCGGTTGCCCGCGCTCGGCTTGCAGCCATCGTTCGCCATCGGCGTTGGCCAATCCCGCGCCATACGGTCCAGACCCTTCTCGTCGCGCCTCTCGCCACCCCGGCTGCGAAAGCTGGGTTCGCGCTCTGGGGTCGCGCCAGCAGGGCAGCTTTCAAGAGCGGTGTGTTCATCCAGTCGGGTATGGAGATACCAAGTGGCTCGATCGCGGCACTGGAGCCAACGGCACTCCAGCCGGGAGATGATTGCGCCGTGGCACTTCCAAGTGGCGTCTGGACTTTCAGCCGTGGCTCCGAACCGGCGCGGGAACTCACCTTCTTTTCCGAGCGACTCGGGATTTCGGTTTCATTGTTGCATTTCGATGATGACCGCAAGGGTGCTGAGATCGTCGAGGATGAGCCATGGGATGCCTATGATCAGTTCACCGCCAATGGCCAGTTTTCCACTTAGCGACACTTCCAGAAGATGAATACAAAACAAATACTTAACGACGACGAGGGGCGATAAGATGACAGAAACCACCGAAGCTCCGAGATCCTATTGGTTCGTTGGCGCAAGCTACGGTCGAACGGAAGACCAGACGCCTCGTTTCCTGAGTGAAGGCATCTGGGAGAATGGCTACGACGACAAGCATCTCGACCTGGTGCGCTCAATGCAGCCCGGCGACAAGATCGCGATCAAGTCGTCCTATACCAGAAAACACAATCTACTAGATGTACGCCTATCTGCGTTCAAAAAAGGGCTCCGGCGATGGGTATTCTGACGACGCCGAAGGGCTGTTGCTGCATCCGGCTGCTGATTCCCATCTCGACGAACCTGTCGTCATTCAAGGCCACAAAATCAGGTTCATGACTGTCGACCTGACGGCCAGCGCGTCAGACATTCGCGCGGAATTGCTGCGCGTGCCATATGGTAAGAATGGTGACACAGAACGGAAGCACTGACGTTGGGGCTCGTGCGACCCAAAGTCAGTGGTGATTGCCATGAAAAACTTCGCAGGGCGGGATCGCCGGGCGAACTCGAAGCGTGCCTTGCACGACATGTTCTTCGCTGCAACGAGCTTGGAGCGCGCTCACAATGATGTTCTTGGGCGCGGAGGGCGGAGAACGGACGTCCAAATTGTTATTTGGTCCTGTACTCGCATGGCTAAAGCGGTCGTTCATTGGTGGAAAGGGGTCTGCGGGCGAATCTTAGCTGGGACGAACGTATTCCGCGATACGGTCGGCCAGTGTTAAATAGGAACTTACGATTTGGAACGCCGCGCACGGAACTTCGCTGCTGCCCTACTCAGAGTAGATCGATACGATGCTGTGCTGTTCTGTCATTTCGGCGATGGCTGAAATGAAGTGTTCTTGGAACGCACGCGCCAGCGGGCTTTGCACGCGTCCTTCACGTCTGAGTATGCCCACTTTGCGGCGGCAGCTTTGGTCGCTTACAGGGCGCGCAACCAACTGCGGTGGAAGCCCGACGGTGGCCAGCCCGGGCAAAAGGGTAACCCCGATGCCGGCGCGCACCATGGCGAGCAACGAGGTCACATTTCGCACCCGCAGTTTCGTTCGTGTAGCGATGGCCTGAAAGTCTGCGGCGCGGATCCCGCGCGTCGTCTCGTTCAAGATCAGGGGCACATTTTCCAGATCATGCCAATCTACCGGGTCTGCGCGCTGTGCCAAGGCGGAGGTTGCCAGACAGACCAACTGCATTCGGTCCTCAAAGATCGGCGTCACAACAAGGCCCGCATCGGCGATCCCCATGCTGGCGATGCCCAGATCGGCCTGCCCCGTCGCCACGAGCCTGAACACGTCCGCACTGTCGGTATCCACCAGATCAATTTCGGCGCTGGGCCGGTCTGCCACAAACTTTGCCAGCATCTCGGGGATCAACAAGGCCGCTACCGAAGGGACCGAGGCGATACGCAGCCTGCCACTGTTGCCGAAGGCATGCTGTTCGATCAACTCGATCGCGGTATCGTGGTCGCGCAAAAGCACCCGTGCGACCCCTGCTACATAGCTCCCCAGTTCCGTCAAGCTATGTTTTCGGTCCGATTCAAACAGCGGTGCGCCCAGATGGTCCTCCACCTGCTTCAAGGTCATGGAAATGGCGGATTGCGTCCTGAACAGCCGGTCGGCTGCATCGCGGATATTGCCGCATTCGGCAACTGTGACAAAGACGCGCAAAGCCTCGGTTCGAATCATGGCAAACTTCAATAACTCTGAAACAGAGTCAATTAATAGTCGTTTGGCTGAAGCGGGTCAAATGGCTAACTGCCAGTGGCAACAACAGGAGAGTGCCATGACCGGAAAACAGTTCAGTTTGAATGAGGTCGAGGCGCTGGCTTGCCAAGTCTTGCTGACGGCAGGTGCCTCCCCTGCGGCAGCTTCCGCCGTTGCCCGGTCTATCCGTCAGGCTGAGCGGGATGGCATCCGCAGCCACGGCCTGCTATATTTGCCCATCTATGCAGAACATCTGCGCTGCGGCAAGGTTCTGGGACTGGCCGAACCCATCTTCTCGCATCCCAAGCCCGGCAGCATCCGCGTCGATGCAGGCAACGGCTTTGCCCATACCGCGATTGATGCTGGTTGGGAGGCTTTTACCAATGCGGCGCGTGTTTGCGGGATTGCAGCCCTGACACTGCACCGATCCTACAATTGCGGCACGCTGGGCCACCATGCCGAACGTTTGGCCGAAGGAGGCCTGATCGGTCTGTGTTTTACCCACGCGCCCGCATCTATTGCGCCGATTGGTGGCAAGGTTCCAGTGATCGGCACCAACCCCTTCGCCATTGCGGTGCCGGATGGAGCAGGTGGAGCGCTTTTGGTGATCGACCAATCGGCCAGCATCATTGCCAAGTCCGAAATCCTGCTGCGCGCCCGCAAGGGCGAACCGATTGAACCGAACTGGGCGCTGGATGTTGAAGGCAGGCCCACCACGGTCGCAGAAGAAGCTTTACGGGGTTCAATGCTGCCGAACGGAGGGCAAAAGGGCTTTGGTCTGGGCCTGATGGTGGAAATTCTGGCCGCCGTCTTGTCTGGTGCCAACCTTAGCCAAGACGCCAGCCCGTTTTCGGGCACGGCGGGCGGGCCGCCCGGCACCGGGCAATGCTTTATCGCGCTGGACCCGTCAGGGTTTTCCGGGGCGGTCTTTGACCAAAGCTTGCGACGGCTAGCGGGGTCGATCACGGAACAGCCCGGCGCGCGCCTGCCAGGTTCGCGGCGCAAGGCCAACCGCACGCGCATTGAAGCCGAGGGCGTTCTGGTGGATGCCGCTTTGCTGGCCCGCATCGCGGCCTAACTTCATTTTTTCTGAATTTTACTTGATTTATATTCGTTTGATTGAAGCTGTCCCTCCGCCTAACGTTCCGTCAATGCCTTGCGACCAAGGCGAATCAATCAAACGGGGAGCCAGAATGAAAACCACATTGAAACTGACGGCTGCGGCGCTGCTTGCTGCGATGAGCCTAGCCTCCACCTCAGCCCAAGCCGCCGATTGCGGCACGGCGGGCACGGTGACGATTGCCGAGATGACCTGGTTGTCCGCTGGGACCCTCGCCCATGTCGCGCAAAAGATCATGGCCTCGGGCTATGACTGTGACGCGCAGCTGATCCCGGGCGATACGGTGCCCACGGCGACCTCAATGCTGACCAAGGACCAGCCTGATGTGGCGCCCGAACTGTGGGTGTCCACCGCGCAGTCGATCTGGGACGAGATGCAGACCAAAGGCAATGTCTACAAAGCGTCCGACATCTTCGCTTCGGGCGGGGAAGAGGGATGGTGGATTCCTGACTACGTTGCGGCGGAACATCCCGAAATCAAGACGATTGAAGATCTGAAGGCCAACTGGGCCGTGTTCGCTGATGCTTCTAACCCCGAAAAAGGCCGCCTTTACGGCTGCCCGCCCGGCTGGGGTTGCGAGCCGATCACCAACAACCTGTTCAAAGCTTTGGGTTTGGCTGACACGTGGGAATTATTTCCGTCAGGCTCGGGCGAGACTCTTAAAGCGTCGATTGCCAAAGCCGTGTCCCGCAAAGAAGCCTTCATCGGTTACTACTGGGGGCCAACCGATGTGATCGGCAAATATAATATGGTGCGGATGGCAACCCCACCGTTTGACGCTGAAAACTACAAGTGCCTTGTCGATATCAACTGCGCCGATCCCAAAGTCAGCGGATGGGCGAACGGCGAAGTGGCTGTAGCTGTCGTGACCTCGCTCAAAACGCGTGCGCCGGATGTGGCCGAGTTCCTGAGCAAGATGCAGGTGCCGAACGATGACATCAGCGCTGTTCTGGCTTGGGGCGATGACAATGGTGCAACCACCGACGAAGTCGCGACCTATTTCCTGAAGAACTACGAAGCGATCTGGACCACATGGGTTCCTGCCGACGTGGCCGACAAAGTGCGCGCCTCGCTCTGATCCGAGGCGACAATATAGGGGCAGCGCAAGACATTGCCTGCCCCTTCCCTTTTCCGCGACCAGAGGAACCACCATGGCCGAAGGCTTTCCCGAACTGTTCGATGTCCGTGCCTTTGGACGCGCTATAGATTCCGGCTTCAACCAGATCGTTGCCGATTATGGCCAAACGCTTGAGGCGATCTTTCTGCCCGTTCTCAAGCTGTTGCTGGTGATGGAGAAAATCCTGCAATGGCTGCCGTGGTGGGCGGTTCTGCTGGTGCTGACGGCACTCGCCTATGCCGCCTCGCGACGCTTGACGGTGGCCCTGACAGTAGCCTCCATGACCTTTTGCATCGGTCTGATTGGCGTGTGGGACGCGGCGATGGCGACCATCGCGCTGATGGTGGTGGCGACCTTGCTTGCGGTTGTCATAGGTCTGCCGATTGGCGTGGCCATGTCACGTTCGAAACGAATGCAATCTATCACGCTTCCGGTGCTGGACGTGATGCAGACCATGCCGATTTTCGTCTATCTGATCCCCTTCGTCATGCTGTTCGGTCCTGGCAAAATTCCCGCCCTGCTGGCCACCATCGTCTTCGCCATCCCGCCAGTGATCCGCCTGACCAACCTTGGCATCCGGGGCGTGGACGCGGAAATCGTGGAAGCCACGCGGGCTTTCGGTGCCTCCTCTGGCCAGATCCTGTTTACCGTCCAGATCCCGCTTGCGCTGCCGACCATTCTGGCGGGCATCAACCAGACCACGATGATGGCGCTGTCGATGGTCGTCATCGCCTCGATGATCGGGGCGGGCGGGCTTGGGTATCAGGTCTTGCAAGGCATCCAGCGGCTGCAGATCAGCAGCGGTCTGATGGCCGGGCTTGGCATTGTTCTGTTGGCCATCATCTTCGACCGGATCGCGCAGTCTTACGGCAAGCGGATGCAGACCTCCCTGAAGCTGGAGCACTGAGTCATGGCATATCCTTTTAAGATCCGCGTCGAGCATGTGTCAAAGGTCTTTGGTCCCGATCCACAAACCGCGCTGGCCAAGGTCAACGCGGGCATGTCCAAGACTGACCTCCTTGTGCAAAGCAAGAATGTCCTGGGCCTGCACGACATCAACTTGAACATCCGCGCTGGTGAGACCTTTGTTATCATGGGCCTGTCGGGCTCGGGCAAATCCACCCTGATCCGCCACTTCAACCGCCTGATTGAACCGACCGCTGGCCGGATTCTGGTGGATGATGTCGACGTGCTGACACTAAACGAGGCCGCGCTACGCGCCTTTCGCCGCAAGAAAATCTCGATGGTGTTTCAACGATTTGCTCTTTTGCCGCACAAGACGGTAATGGAAAACGTGATCTACGGGCTGGTGATTGACGGTATGCCCAAGGCGCAGGCGCAGGCCAAGGGGACCGAACAGATCACCCTCGTAGGGCTGGCGGGGTTTGAAAACCACTATCCGGGCCAGTTGTCAGGCGGCATGCAGCAGCGCGTCGGTCTGGCGCGGGCCTTGGCGACCGATGCTGAAATCCTTTTGATGGACGAGGCGTTTTCAGCACTCGACCCGCTGATCCGCCATGACATGCAGTTGCAATTGCGAGACATTCAGGCCCGGCTGCACAAGACCATCGTGTTCATCACCCATGACCTGGACGAGGCGCTGTTGATTGGTGACCACATCGCGATCCTGAAAGACGGCTTGCTGCGGCAGGTTGGCACCGGGCCCGAAATTCTGGTGGCCCCCGCCGATGACTACGTCGCCCGCTTTGTGCGCGACGTGAACCGGGCGCGGATCGTCACTTGCGGCGATCTGGCGGCCCCGGGGCAAGGGGTGGGCGACACGGTCCTCACCTCTGAGCAAACGATTGAATCCGCCTATGCCGCGCTGGCCTCCAGCGATGCGCCGATTACAGTGCGACACGCCAATGGCGATCTGGCAGGCGTTTTGACCCGGCAACGGGTGTTTGATGCGCTGGCACGGACCTGAGGCCCAAAGGAAGACATGACCATGACGCTTGAAACCCGCAACCATATCGCAGGCCGTTGGCAGGACGGGGCTGAGACGCAGCCGAACGTCAACCCCTCGGACCTGACCGACGTGATCGGCCAATACGCTCAGGCCAGCGCCGCGCAATTGGACGAGGCGATTGCCGCCGCACGTGCCGCGCAGCCCATTTGGTGGGCCGCAGGGATCCAAAAGCGGCATGATGTGCTGATGGCGATTGGCACCGAATTGATGGCCCGTGCCACCGAAATCGGCAGCCTTCTTGCCCGCGAGGAAGGCAAGACGCTGGCAGAGGGCAAGGGCGAGGTTTACCGCGCCGGTCAATTCTTCACTTACTACGCCGCCGAGGCCCTGCGTGTCATCGGTGACCATGCCCAAAGCGTGCGCCCCGGCATTGAGATTGACGTGCGCCGCGAGGCGGTGGGTGTGGTAGCGGTGATCAGCCCGTGGAACTTCCCGGTGGCCACGCCTGCGTGGAAGATCGCCCCGGCCCTGGCCTATGGCAACGCGGTGGTGTGGAAACCGGCCAACCTGACGCCCGCCAGTGCCGTGGCGCTGACAGAGATTATCGTTAGGCAGGACATTCCGCCGGGACTCTTCAACCTCGTTGCAGGTCCGGGCCGCGATGTGGGGCAAAAGCTGGTCGAACACCGGGGTATTGATGCGATCAGCTTTACCGGATCGGTTCCCGTCGGACGCAGGATTGCAATGGCTGCCATCCAGAACATGACCAAGGTTCAGATGGAGATGGGGTCGAAAAACCCGATGCTGGTCATGGACGACGCCGACCTTGATTTGGCTGTCACCCATGCCGCTGGTGCCGCCTTTGGCGGGACCGGACAGAAATGCACGGCGGCCTCGCGGTTGATCGTTCATGCTTCCATCCATGACGCATTTGTCGAAAAGCTGGTTGCGGCTGCCAAGGCTTTCGAAGTCGGCCATGCCCTGACCGAGGGCATGCAGATCGGCCCGGTGGTCAGCGCGGGGCAACTGGCGCAGAACCTCGATTATGTCCAGATCGGTAGGGCCGAGGGCGCTGAACTTCTCTGCGGTGGCACCAGGCTGGACCGCAACACCGAGGGCTATTTTATGGCTCCCGCCGTCTTGGCCGGAACCCGCAACGATATGCGTGTGAACCGCGAGGAAATGTTCGCCCCCATCACCTGCGTGATCAAGGTTGACAGCTATGCCGAGGCCCTCGCCACCGCCAATGCCAGCGAATTTGGCCTGACCGCTGGCATCATGACCCGCAGCCTTGCCCGCGCCAGCCATTTCCGCGCAAATATGCGGGCGGGCTGTGTCATGGTGAACCTGCCCACGGCGGGCACCGATTACCATGTGCCCTTCGGCGGGCGCGGCGCGTCAAGCTATGGCCCGCGTGAGCAGGGGTCCTATGCCTCGGAATTCTACACCACGGTCAAGACCGCCTATGTAGCGGCAGGAGTCCCGGAATGACCCCCAGAATTGACGGGTTGCAATATGCCAACTGGTCGGAAAAGATCTTCCGCCAATTGCGCCAAGGCGGGGTGGATGCGGTGCATGTCACCATCACCTACCATGAAACCTTCCGCGAAACCGTGCTGAACATCGAAGCCTGGAACCGCTGGTTCGAATGCTTCCCCACCCTGATCTTTCAGGGCCGCACTGCTGCCGATGTGGCGCGCGCCCGCGCCACCCGACGCACGGCGATCTTTTTCGGCTCGCAGAACCCCAGTTGCATGGAAGACGACATTGGTCTGGTCGAAGTACTGCACACCCTCGGCCTGCGCTTCATGCAGTTGACCTACAACAACCAGTCGCTGCTTGCGACCGGCTGTTATGAAGCTGAAGACTCCGGCCTGACCCGCATGGGCCGCGCCGTGGTATCCGAAATGAACCGCGTCGGGCTAGTGGTGGACATGAGCCATTCCGGCGAAAGATCCACCCTTGACGCCATCGCCCATTCCACACGGCCCATCGCCATCACCCATGCCAACCCGGCCACTTGGCACCCGGCACTGCGAAACAAGTCCGATAAGGTTCTGCGTGAGCTTTCGGCAAGTGGTGGCATCCTTGGCTTTTCGCTGTATCCGCATCACCTCAAGGGCGGCTCGCACTGTACGGCGCAGGAATTCTGCCAGATGATTGCCCGCACGGCAGACCTTATCGGCATTGGGGCCTTGGCCATCGGCACCGATCTGTGTCAGGACCAACCCGATTCCGTGGTGGAATGGATGCGCTCGGGGCGCTGGACCAAGGCCATTGATTTCGGCGAGGGTAGCGCTGAGTCACCGGGTTTTCCACCAATGCCCCAGTGGTTTCAAAATAACTGCCATTTCGGCGCCATCGAGTCCGGACTGCACGATTTCGGCATGTCGGGGTCTGAGGTGGCGGCCATCATGGGCGGCAACTGGCTCGACTTCTTTTCCCGCAGCTTTACCTTTGAATCGGTCAAACAGGAAAGGGCAGCCGAATGAGTGTGCTTCAGCAATCCGCCACCTCGGACATTTTCGCCTTTTGTCGTCCGCCCTCGCAGGTAATGCGCTTGGCCCGTATGGGCAGCGCCCATCCTACAAGGTTGTCGTTCTTGCGCGTTGTCTTGCGCCGGATGGTTGCCGAAGGCTGGCAGTTTGACCGCCCGGTCTGGCAGATGGATGCCAAGGGCGTTGGCCGCGCTGTCTACCGCGCAATAGGGCCAGAGCGCACCTACAGCCTGGTGGCTTTTGCCCATGATCTGCCCGATCACTTGAGGTCAGACCGGGTCATTGCTACCGCTTGGGATGCGACATTCGCGCTGTTCGACGGCACGCCCGATGCCGCAGATCTTGACCGTCTTGCCGCCAACGTGCCCTTGCAAGAAGCCGGGCGTGTCTCGGTCAAAGAACTTGCGCTCAGCCGCGCCAACCGGTCAGTCCGCTTGTTCGGGCATGTGGTGGACCGGCTGTCAGTCGGCCAACAGCCCGATCTGGCCGAGATTGAGGCAGTGGGATACCTGATGCGCACAACGGCGGTCTATGGGTCGGGCAAGTTCGGTGCGGCTGACCGTGCCGTGATCGCGGATCGCCCCGAACTTGCCGGGCCATTTCGGGCTGAAATGCTGTCGGTGTGGCTGACTCGCGCGTTCACAGTTGATCTGGTGGAACATATGGCAAGGGTAAGAGGTGGCGACACAGCCGTGCGTCTGGACAAAGACCTGCGCAAAAGGCTTGGCGTCGGCAACTCAACTGGCCTTGGCATGGCACCCTTCCTGGTGCGCCACCCAGTTTTGCTGAACAACTGGATGCAGGCGCGGGAGGAGGCTCTGGCGCGCGTTCGCGCGCAAGCTTTCGCATCCCCGAACTCAGTTGCCGGGCTGCGTGCGGCCCTCACAGCGGCGCAGGACAACGCTCGGACTTGGGCCTCGGAACATCCAGTGCAACTGGCAAAATTGGTCGATCTGCGCCGCGACTTGACCCTCATCGAAGCCGCGCTGGACGGGTTTCCAACCGGTGACCAGCCCTGGAACGCGCTTTGGCTTTGGGCCGAGGCCAATCTGTCGGTTGAGGGGCAGGAAGCCCTGCTGGCCATGATGCTGGAACCCCACGGCGATCTGATCGATGATCTGGCCGAGACGATGAGCACCGATGAAGCCTCCGCCTTCACGCTGGATGGCAGCGTAAGGGTGGTGGATTTTCGTGCCGACCTGGCCGCACGATACGGCTGGGCGTTGGGCTGTGACTACACTGCTCGGGCAGATGTCGCCCGGTTCTGGTACGTGTCCGAAGAAAAACTGGAGCCACGTCTCGGCGAACGGTTTACCGATGAGGGTGCAGCACTGGAACAACCACTGGGCATTGGCAGACTGGCCGCCGATCTGGCCCGCGATCTGGCCGACTGGCCGGATGAAGACCCTCTGGCCGCCTTTTTGCTGGCCCATCCCGAACATCGACTGATGGCGCGGCGCGTACAGCAATCTGCCCGCAGCCCTTATGCCGAGATTCAGGACAATCTCTTAGCCGCCGACATGCTGCCAATCGATATTCTGCGCTGCAAACTGGCGTTCTTTGGTGCCAGCCACTTTGATCCGCGGTCCGACAAGTGGGTGCGTATCAGCCTTTACAAGGGCGAACCCTTTCCCGACGACTTGGGCACACGGCAGGCATCTGTCAATTGACCGATATGAAGCACACCAACGACCGGGTGATCCTGTCGCGGAATGAGACGGAAAGCTTGTGCATGAAGGCCGCCCGTGGTGCAGGCTTCAGTTGGGGACTGGCCGAGGAAGTGGGTTTTGCCACAGGTTGGCTTGCCGCGCAGGGGATAGATGGGGCCGCGGCACTTCTGGAGATGTTGACCCGAAAACTGGTACGACCGGCAATCATCGGCACGCCCAGACCCGTGCCGGGGCATTGGCAAAGCTTCGACGACAGTCCCCTGTGCCCGATCCAGCTTGGCGTCGCACTGGTCGACCGCGCAGCGCTTGAAGACAGCCCGTTCAGCCAAGTAACGCTGCTCGATCCGGTGGAAACACCACTTTTGCTGCTGCCTTTCCTGGTTCGCGCGGCCCAGATCAGTCAAAGATCGTTGACGCTTGACTGGCAAGGGGGCCGTCTGGTCATCACGCCGGACGGTACTTTTAATAGGCAGGCAGCAGTCGCCTGGATCGATCCAAATGCGCTGGCGATGAAGATCACAACGTCATCGAACGTCAGCGTGGAGCAATTGTCGGCAGACCCAGCCCACCTTCCGTCCATTCTGGCGTCAACTATGAACGGGCTTGGCGCCATTGCCCTTAAAACGACTGTTCCCGCAACGAATGCCTCCCGAAGCGGCGCTGGAAGCGCCACAACCGACAATGACTGACCCCAAAGGACTGCAAATGAACCTTACGCGCCTGAATCCTGGGCCACGAATGAGCGAAGCTGTGACCGTAGGCGAAACGGTGTACCTTGCTGGGCAGATTCCGCACAGCCTGACCGCGGACATCACCGTTCAGACACGCGAAGTTCTTGCGGAGATTGACGCGGTGTTAGCCCAACTGGGAGGCAGTAAATCCGACCTGGTATCGGTTCAGGTCTGGCTCAGCGACATGGCAGATTTTTCCGGGATGAACTCTGTTTGGGATACATGGGTTGACACCACCAACCCGCCTGCACGGGCGACCTGCGGCGTCGACCTGGCGAGGCCAGGAATGCGAGTTGAGATGATAGCGATTGCCCGTCTGATGGGCGCTGTTGAAAGGCACCCGTCATAGCGATGAATTCCTCTTTACACGAAGCAGTTGAGACCAGATGCATTACCCGAGATATCGCTGGGCTACACGTCCCCGCGCGTGTGCAGACGCGATTGGAAGCCGATGCAAATCACGACCTCCGCGGCGCAAATGAGAATGAAAACGCCACCGTTCCCGCTGAGCGCTTGGGTGGTCTGAGTCGAGCACCATCTCTACAGCGTCTATAGGTAGCAACGAGCCGCTCACGACCCTGTCGTTGAACGAAATCGGTGCGACCACCATAGCCAGCCGCTTCTGTTTGTTTATGATTTTCGCTTTGCTACCAAGGACTTCGCGCCCTCTTGCTTCCGCAGTGCTTCCGGGCAATATCGCAACGCAAAAAGCGCCCCTGGGGGCGCTTTGCAAGTAACTGATAACACCAGATATTTTGGTTGCGGGGACAGGATTTGAACCTGTGACCTTCAGGTTATGAGCCGTAATTTGCCAAAAGTTGAAAAATGAGCGACTTCAGACTCTTACCTGATAAGCATTTGATAGCACGACCTTTGTTGGACTGGATTGGCATGGTTTCACCGGGTTCCGGCGGAACAAGACATGCACAGAACTGCATTCAAGGGTTGACCAGGCGTTGACAAGAGCTGCTGCTAGGATCCTCGAAAGATCATCAGTTAGACTCCAAAAAACCCTCGTCGCCGTCCTTGCGCATCGCCGTAAAGGGCGGAGACCCTTTGCTCAATACTTCAGCAATAGGGTCAGCAGCGGATTGGGAAATCGTCGCTCTCGGGTGATGGCATAAAAGGTTTCAGACATCCCCTCGATCTGCGCGGCCTCGACCAGAAGACCTGTCGTCAATTCGTCCTGCACCACGATGGACGGGATTACCGCCAGCCCTGCATCCTCACGGGTCAGAAGACGCAGCATGGCCATGTCATCTGCCTCGGCGGCGATGACCGGTGCCAGTTGCAGCCGCGCGGCCAAGGCATCGAATGCCAAGCGCAAGGAGGTGCCCGGGCCCGGCAGGATCAGCGGCTCTTCGGCCAGCAGCTCCAACAATGGGCGTGGCAAGGTCCCCACCCGAGTTGGCGTTCCGATCAGACTTACGGGTTGCTGGGCCAGCTGATGCACCAGCAAGAGGCTGCCCGCCTCACGGCTTGGCGCAAGGTTCGTCAGCACTACGTCCAGAGCAAGAACATCGAGGTCGCGCAGAAGTTCCGCCTGGCTACCGGACCGCAGCACTACATCGACATCCGCGCGTCCGATCAGCGGCCGCACGAACTGCATCTGAAAGTTGCGCGATAGCGTCGCCAAAGCGCCTACCCGCATGGGACGTCGCGCCTGACCCGTCTCGCGCAGAGTCGCGGTCAAATCATCGGCGGTGCGAAAGATCGCCTCGGCATGATCAAGCGCGATCCGCCCGGCCTCGGTCAGAACCAGGCCGCGCCCGCGTCGTTCAAAGAGATCATGGCCCAAAGTAGCCTCAAGCGTCTTGATCTGGGTGGAAAGGGCCGATTGCGACAGGTTCAACCACCGTGCAGCGCCAGTCAACGTGCCATCGGTGGCGACCGCGCGGAACAGACGGAGGTGATGCAGGTTCAGGACATCCATTTATTTCACCAAACAGAACAATATGATCTAAAATATGTATTTTTCTGGAAGTTACGCAAGCGCTATCTAAACGGCCATATTTCTCGAATAGGAGCCTGCCGGATGACACTGCTTCCATCCTTGACCCGCTGCGACTTTCGGTGATGATCGAAGCGCCGCAGACGGCAATCTCGGATGTGCTGGCCCGCTACGACGGCATGCGCGCGCTGTTCGACAACGGCTGGTTGCATCTGTTCGCGCTGGAGTTGGGCCGGATCGCCGCCCGCTATCGGCCCGGACTGGCGTGGCAGAGCCAAGCCACCATGCGGCAGGCGGCATGACTCTGCCCTCCCGCGCCGCGCTTGGCACGATGCACGGCAAGGAAGCAGCGCTAGCGCCGCCCCTAGCCGCCCTTGGAATCACCCTAATCCGGCCCGAGATCGACACCGACCGTTTCGGCACCTTTACCGCCGAAACGCTTCGGTCTGGCACAATGGCGGATGCTGCGCGCGCCAAGGCCAAGGCGGCCATCGCCGCAACTGGCCTGTCTGTCGGCATCGCCAGCGAGGGTGCCTACCTGCGGTACCCAAACTTCGGTTTCCTGAATTCAAAGAGCCTTGGAAGCCGGGCCATGCTGGCGACGCATTCAAGAACAGCCGCGCGAAAGGAGCCGCTGGCTTGCCCATCTATTCGGTGACGATGGACCGGGGCCTTGTTCGGCGCGACAGCATGGACAGACACATGGCGGCCGATGCCGCTGACGGCCGGAACCTGCGGGCTCAGCGAGGCGACGTCGTCTACAACATGATGCGCATGTGGCAGGGGGCCGTCGGTCTTGCCCATGAAGAATGCATGGTCAGCCCGGCCTATGTCGTCCTTTCCCCCAAGAAGCAAACATCGTCCGGGTTCTTCGACCAATGGTTCAATGCTAGGCGGATGCTTTACCTGCTCGGGGCTTATTCGCACGGCATCACCAGTGACCGACTGCGACTGTATGCAGATGACTTTGCGCGCATTCCCCTGCATCTGCCCACACTTGACGAACAACAGAGGATCGCGGCGTTTCTGTCGGAGGTGGATGGCAAGCTTGCGGCGCTGGCGGCAAAACAGGCGGCGTTGGGTCAATTCAAGTCCGGGTTGATGCAAAAGCTGTTCAGCCAGGAGTTTCGCTTTACAAAAGATGGCGGGCAGGCGTTCCCGGATTGGCAGGAAAAACGGCTGGGAAATGTAGCAACATTCCAAAAGGGAAAGGGTATTGCAAAGGGCGATATTGCTCCGTACGGCGCGACGCCCTGCATCCGCTATGGGGAAATCTACACACATTACAGCGAAACGATTCGAACAATCCTGTCTCGAACCAATGTGCCGACCCGAGAATTAACGCTCAGCCAGTCGAATGATGTGATCATTCCCGCATCCGGTGAAGATCCCCTCGCAATGGCGCGGGCATGCTGCGTTTTGCAAGAAGGTGTGGCACTCGGCGGGGATATCAATGTTCTTCGTTCACAGGTGGACGGAGTCTTTCTTGCGTACTATTTGACCCACGCCAAGCGGATTGAAATAGCAAAAATTGCGCAAGGCAATTCAGTGGTCCATCTTTACTCTGCCCAGCTGAAGCAACTCGCGATCTCTGTGCCGCATCCGGACGAACAACTGAAAATCGCCAAGGCCCTCTCGGCGATGGATGCCAAAATTCAGGCGGTCACGGATCAAGCCACCAAACTTCAGACCTTCAAAAAAGGTCTGTTGCAGCAAAT
Organism: Cypionkella sp. TWP1-2-1b2; assembly: GCF_049896245.1. NCBI lineage: Bacteria > Pseudomonadati > Pseudomonadota > Alphaproteobacteria > Rhodobacterales > Paracoccaceae > Cypionkella > Cypionkella sp. TWP1-2-1b2. The sequence goes on from NZ_JAFCTX010000019.1 coordinate 25,188, forward strand.
GTTCGTGTAACACCCGAGCAGCGCTGGCGTGCTGTTGACATTTTGCAGCTTTTTCGAATATACCTGCCATATGCCACAGGAGGAAGCGCATGCCACAGCTACACCTGATCGAACAGCCCCCGGTGCCGCCCGTGCAGCAGATCACCCCGGTCGAGGTGCAGGCGATGCAGCGCGCTTTTGTCAATCTGGCCGAGAAGTGGGATATCACTGACGATCAGGCGGCGGTGCTGATGGGCGATATCTCGGTCCGCACCTTCCGGCGCTGGAAGGCGGGCGATCTGGGCCGCGCCGGTGTGGACACGGCCGCGCGCCTGTCGAACTTGATGGGCATCCACAAGGCACTGCGCCTGCTGTTCAAAGAACCCGTCCGCGGCTACGGCTGGATCAAGCGACCCAATGACGTCTTTGGCGGGGCCCCGGCACTTGACGTGATGCTGCACGGTCAGTTGACCGACATCATGCGCGTGCGCCGCTATCTCGATGCGATGCGCAGCCCGTGGTAGCAGCGCCGCCCGACGTCCCTTTGGTGCGGCTAACATGGGACCGGTATCATCGGCTGATCAATTCCGCCTATCCGCCAATCGACCTATTCGAGGATATCTCCGACCCCGCCGACTGGCTGCTGATCGGCGCGGGCGAGGGTAAGACCAACCCACGGATTGCCCAGACCATCGGAAATCTTGATCTGGTCCCGCCCGGACGGCGGGTCGGCGGACCAGGCGCGTCATATGTCATGGCACCTTTCACCCATGTCAGCCCCGACCATCCGGGGCGGTTTCACGATGGCACCTTTGGCGGGTTCTACGCTGGCGAGAGCTTCGAGACCGCGCTGTTCGAGACCGTGCATCACACGCAGATATTTTGTGCCGTGACGCATGAGGTGCCCGGCTGGATCGCCGACAAGCGCGAACTGGTGGGACGTATCGACGCCACGCTCACCGACATTCGCACCGACTTCCCCGCGTTGCTGGCCCCCGACTACTATGGCGCGTCGCAGGCGTTTGCGCGCAGCGCGAAGGCTGCCGGATCGGACGGGATCGTCTATCCCTCAGTCCGCAACCCCGGCGGCACCTGTTTCGTCGCCTTCTACCCCGATGTCATGGCCCCACCCGTTCAGGGGCGGCACATCAGCTATCATTGGAACGGCTCCCGGATCGACATGATCAAGGATCTTGCCCACTCTGCCGTTTATTCGATTTCGCCCTGAGGCATTTTTCATGATTCAATCCGAAGCGCAGCTTGAAACAGGTCTAGTCAAACGGTTGCAGTCTCTGGGCTGGGAAACCGCCCTTGCGGGAAGCGGTCATCGACGTTCTGGAGCAAAAGCCCAAGATCCTAGAGCGCAAGAAAATCACTGAGCGGATCATCGACAAGCTGCTGGGGCTGGTCGCGACGTTTGATGATGGGTTGGGCGGGATATGACAATCCGGGTGAAGGTGGGTGTTCATCGACCGAGTGTCCACAGTCAGGCTGCCAGCAGAAAACTTCTGACCGCGAAAGGCGTACTAAGTTGCGCTAAGGTAGGGGGGAAATCGAAAATCGTTCACAACCATAAGATGCTGTATTTTTCTGCACTCTGAGCATAACGTTCCGAAAATTCTCACTAAGCGAAGGGTCCACCAATTGAGCAGCGAGGCAATCAGTAAGCAATGACGAAGCCAAACTACCGCTACCACAAAGTTCATTATCGCCGGATAGAAGCCAAGGCTGGAGAACTTTCGTTCGAGCAGCTGTGCCGAGAGGCTCTGGAAGCGATGGACTCGCACGGCCAAGCGCTATCGATGCGTCCGGATGATCGTGTAATGAGCGTTTCGGATGGCGACGTCCAGAAGCAGGTCTTGATGAACCGGGTGGCTGATCTAACCACCGCGGTTTTTGGCGAGATCTGTCTTGTTCTCCCCAACGATCTCCAAGCGATGCTTCGGCGTTCGACCAAGCAACTGAAATTGTCAAACAAAACGGTGGCAACAGTCTTTGATCTTTCGGAAGCCCATGCCCCAGCCAATAGCCAGTTTATACGTGGAACTGCGTATTGGCTCAGCATAGGAAACAACCTTTTCTTCATTCAGCTGAACGCCCTTTCCTCGCGTTTTGTGCAGTCCTATCTGGAATGGCTCGTCAAATCAGTTGCTGCGAAGCGTGGTGTAGTTCGAACGGTCGAGTCCTTCCTCGTTGAGGTTGACGTGTCGAAAACGGGTGACAAGGGCATAGGAGAAATTAAAAATCTGCGCATTTCTGGCAGTTCTCCTCGAGGTTTGCCAGTCTCGGTAGATGACGACGAAAAAAAGCGCCCGACGAGCAGAAGGGTCAAGAGCGAGCATCAAGTTTCGGCACTCGCCATGCCGCTGGTCGAAGCCATTCTGGGAAAGCAGCGAGCCAAAAGTCTAGCCGACAGTCTTGGGCCGGATGAATATCTGTCTGCTAGCGGTGAAGTTCGCGTGTCTGGCAGCCGAACTGAACAATCTCGTGAACGCATCCGGAAAATCGCGCATGAGATCGCCGACACAACGGATGCAGAGGTGACGGTCGAAGGTAAGGATGGCAAGATCAAGTCTGGGGACGTCATCCTCCGAACCGACATGCCATTCGCTCTGCCGGTGGAAGGCGGGACCCTGCTCGATTTTGACAACGTGGCGGACCAGTTGCAGAAAGTCTATGAGCGCTTTGTAGAAGACAAGAAGATCGATCCATAAAATGATGAGGTTGCTGCACATCTTGCTACCGGCAATTGCGGCCTACTGCTTCTGGCGGTGGGTTACCTTCGCGCAACTTCCCCTCACCCTTTCTCAGATGACCAGCGCTCTTTCAATCTTCATCGCCGCTGTCCTCGTTCGTCTCGCCCGTGGGATGCCAACATTGGATTGGAAAACGGTTCCGATCGAGAAAAGAAAATTACTAACCGGTCAACTTGTTGATGTTTCGCGAGAATACGCCGGTCTTCTGGCGTTGCTGATGCTTCTTCTAATCATGGCTTTTTCTATCGGGAGCACTTCAGTTTGGTTGGCAAGTCTCGATGAGGTATGGGGTCGCATGGTCTCTGCCGCCACTGGCTTTCTGGTCGTGCTCTCCATACTTCGGTTCGGCTACGTTGTGTGGCGAGACTTGGACATTGTTTCGCTTCAAAAAGTTGTCATCGATGAAATGGCAGATCAAGAGCGTGCCGTAAAAAATGCGGAGATAGCGAGCGCAAAATTGCAGCAAATGCGGCAAGCCAATTTGTCCGGCGGGCCTGGCCCCGCAATCGAAACTCTTGATGACAGCGAACAACGCTAGATCGCGAATTTTTGGTCAATTGAACATCCCCACAGGATGCAATCATGCGCTCAATTAAATGCCACTAAACGGACACGCCACGAGGCCCCCCTGGCATGGTTCCTCCTCGGCCCTGTTTGTATACGGGGGGGCGCAGCGCGGCATTTCGCTAGCGTCTAGCTTTTTCACCGGGGAATCCAGGCGGAATCCACTTGGTGAAAAATCTTGCGTAAAAAGTAGCAATATCAATATCTTATTAAATCACGATCTGGCCGTGCTGGATTCTTTTGCGGAAGCCACCTGAGCCAGTTTGCGGAAGCCAGCAAATCCACTTGGTGGAAGCCACCCACTCCGGAATCCACCCCCGCAAAGCCACAATGCGTCGCGATTTTTCGGCCGTGCCCGCCCGTGGCGGCGCAATCATTTGGAACGTAGGCGCGACCGACATAGTCGTCCAGAAGCCCTTCCCGCGGCAACAAGTCAGTTAGCCCCGGCGGGCGGACTCAATCGCTGCGACGTCGATTTTCTTCATATCCATCATGGCCTCGAACGCGCGCTTTGCTTCAGCGCCACCAGCCGCCATCGCCTCGGTCAGAGCGCGCGGCGTGATTTGCCAAGAGATGCCCCATCTGTCCTTGCACCAGCCGCAGGCACTCTCCTGCCCGCCATTGCCGACGATGGCATTCCAGTAGCGATCGGTTTCGGCCTGGTCGTCGGTGGCGATCTGGAACGAAAACGCCTCACTGTGTTTGAACGCGGTGCCGCCGTTCAACCCGAGGCAAGGGATACCTGCTACAGTGAAATCGACCGTCAGCACGTCGCCAGCTTTACCGGACGGATAATCGCTTGGGGCAAGGTGGACTGCGCCGACCGCGCTCTCAGGAAAAGTCTCGGCGGAGAAGCGCGCCGCCGCTTCGGCGTCCTTGTCGTACCATACGCAGATTGTGCTCTTCGCAATTGCCATCGCTTGCCCTTTCCCTGTTAAATCAGTTTTCGGCTCAGTTTTCATGCGTCACCTGAACTTCTCGCTAACGATGGGTGAGTCAATCAGCCGAGGCATAGAGCAAGGCAATGTCACGGTGAAACAGCTCGCAAACTTCACTTTCCGTCAAAACTATTGCCCGGTCCGGCTGCAGAACGATCACACATCCATTGGCAAACCGATATTCCCGGTCGCCGCTCGAAAGGAGCATCTGAACAGGTACCTCGTCCATCGGACGATCTGAAACTGACGGCACAGGTTCGACACAGGCGGACAAGAGTAGCGGCAGCAGAAGCTGAAGCTGAATTGATCTCATCTTTCGTCCTCCGGTTTCCACCAGTCGACGATGATGGCGCGAATGAACTTTGCGGGATTGCTGCGGGCCAAAACGCTGAAATCACTCCCCGCCGTTTGTTGCCCGGTCATTCATCCGCGCCTTGCGATCCCCCGCTTCGCGGTTCGCGCCACCAGCATTGGGCTCGGTATTGCCCTTTATCTTGCCAGCATGTTTTGTTGCAGCGTGGTTCATTTTTTGCTTCTGCGCTTCGGCCTGAACGTTGAACTTCGTGTCGTCAGCCAGATTGTCGAGGTTCTGTTTGGTCATGGCAATTTCCTCCTTCATGGAGGATCAACGCGCTGGTCAGGATCGGGTTCCCCTTGATGGCCGCTGCGGCCATGCAGGACAGTCTGTTGCGCTGGCAAGGCCAACCTGCATCAAAAAAGCCAGGAACGATATCGCCCGCAATGCGTTGTCATTGGATGGTAGTTCTGCCCTGCTTGCGCCTGCCCCGTTGTGTCGCGCACAGCCCGAACCCATAACCGAACTATTCCATGAGCGAATTTGTACAAGGCGCATCGCGCCAAAGGAGTTGAACCCATGTTAATCAGGGCAACGGATACAACTGGTTACGATGTAAAGGCCAGCGATGGCACCTTGGGGGAAAGTGGTTGATTTGCTGTTTGATGATGCCAGCCGGACGGTGCGATTGGTGGTGGTTGAGACGGGCAACTGGTGGGCGGACCACCGCGTTCTGATCCCGGGGTCCGCACTTGGTCATCCCAACACAGCGGCGCATATCTTCCCGGTCAACCTGACGATGGCGCAGGTCAAGGGCAGCCCGGATGTCGACACCCACCGTCCGGTGTCGCGTCAGTTCGAATCCAGCGCCTATGACTATTATGGCTTCAGCCCCTATTGGGGGACCGATCTTTATATGAGCGGTTTCGCTTATTGGGGTGGCATGGTGCCGATGGCGCCGTCTCTGGAAATGGAACGGCGTGAGGAAGAAATCGCCCAGATGATGCGTCAAAACGAAGACGCCAACCTGCGCAGTGTGACCGAGATCAGCGGCTATCACATTCATGCCACCGATGGCGACATTGGCCATCTGTTGGATGTGTTGATCGAGGATACGGATTGGTCGCTGCGCTATCTGATCGTCAACACCAGCAACTGGTGGCAGGGCAAAGAAGTTCTGATCTCGCCACGATCAACGCAATCCATCCGCTGGACCGAGCAGCTGATCTACCTGGGCGTCACCCGCGACCGTATCCGAACCAGTCCGGCATATGACGCGGACCGCCGGATCGACGCGGCTTTTGAGGCGGATATGGCCAGCCACTACGGCCCGACAAAGCCAGCCGACGCGGCCATAGGCGGCGGGAATTTTCTGAAGGTGAGGTAGAAGCTCGCCCTTGGGCCGCCGAAAAACGGGCAAGCCGTGCCAGATATCCGCCAAGTTCAGCAGGAGTTGATGATGTTGCAGACAGATACCCAGAACCGCCGGTTCGTTTTGGCCGAGCGCCCGAAAGGCGAGCCGACATTGTCCACTTTGCGGTTCGATTCGACCCCAATTCCAACGCCGGGGCCGGGACAGATGCTGTTGCGCACAGACTATCTGTCGCTCGACCCGTACATGCGTGGCCGGATGAGCGACGCGCCCTCCTATGCCGCCCCGGTGGCCGTTGGCGGCGTGATGGAGGGCGGCACGGTTGCACAGGTCGTCACATCGCATGTGGCCGGTTTCAGCGCGGGCGACCGGGTGCTGTGTTTCAACGGTTGGCAGGACTATGCCCTGTCCGATGGCGTGGGCGTCACCTTGCTGGATGCAGGCATGGCGCATCCGTCTTGGGCACTGGGGATTTTGGGGATGCCGGGCTTTACGGCCTGGGCGGGCTTGACGCAAATCGGGGTGCCGAAGTCCGACGAAACGGTTTGTGTGGCCGCCGCAACCGGGCCTGTCGGGGCGACGGTGGGCCAGATTGCCCGGCTGATGGGCTGTCATGTGGTAGGCATCGCAGGCGGGGCCGAGAAATGCGACTATGCAGTGGCATCGTTGGGGTTTGACGCCTGTATCGACCACAAATCTGCCGACTTCGCCACAAAGCTGCGGACGGCGGCGCCCAAAGGCATCGACGTCTATTTTGAAAACGTCGGTGGCGCGGTGTTTGACGCGGTCCTGCCTCTGCTGAACGCGCGCGCCCGCGTGCCTGTCTGCGGCCTTGTCTCGCAATACAACGCAACAAGCCTGCCTGAAGGGCCAGACCGGCTATCTTTGCTGATGGGCCAGATCCTGCGCAAGCGGCTGACGATGCGCGGGTTTATCATCTTTCAGGACTTTGGGCACCTATATCCCGAATTTGCCAAAGCGATGGGCGCATGGCTGGCGGCAGGTCAAATACAGTACGTTGAGGAGATGATCGAAGGGCTGAAGGCCGCGCCACAAGCCTTTATCGGCCTGTTGCGCGGTGAAAACTTTGGCAAGCGGGTGGTCCGTGTCGGGCCATCGCAGATGATAGAGAACAAGGAAAACCGCGCATGAATATCCTGATGGTCCTGACCTCGCATGACACGCTGGGCGATACCGGCAAGAAAACCGGCTTCTGGCTGGAAGAGTTTGCAGCACCCTATTATGTCCTGTCGGAAGCGGGGGCTACAATCACGCTGGCCTCGCCAAAAGGCGGCCAGCCTCCGCTAGACCCCACAAGCGATGCCCCCGACGCCCAGACCGACGACACGCGGCGATTCAAGGGCGATGCCGCCGCACAAGCGGCACTGGCCAACACGATCAAGCTGTCAGACCTTGATCTGGCCGACTTCGATGCCGTGTTTTACCCCGGCGGCCATGGACCGCTGTGGGATCTGGCCGAAGACCCGGTCAGCATCCAACTGATCGAGTATTTTGCCCAAGGCGGCAAACCCATCGCCGCAGTTTGCCACGCGCCCGCAATCTTTCGCCACACCAAGGCAGCCGATAGCAACCCGCTGGTATCGGGCCGCAATGTCACCGGGTTCACCAATACCGAAGAGGCTGCGGCTGGTTTGACCGAAGTGGTGCCGTTTCTGGTTGAAGATATGCTGGTGGCGAACGGCGGCGTCTACTCCAAGGGTGCCGACTGGGCGTCGCATGTCGTTGTCGATGGCAAACTGATCACCGGGCAAAACCCGGCCTCGTCCAAAGAGGCCGCGCTTGCGTTGGCTGCGTTGCTGGCCTGAGCCGTGACCGGCGGCTTTGCGGCCCTGCCTGATCTGAAAAGCTGCAAAGCACTTTCCTCAAGACCCCAATTGCACAGGAGTTACCCATGCCCGCACTTCCGTTTGACGATGCCGAGATTGAAGAACTGGTGCTGCGCTTCAACGCCGTGATGGCCAAAGAGGGGATGGATGTTGACGATCTTGGCGGCAATGCCACGGACGACGAGGTGGCAGAAACCTTGCAGGAAACGCCGGGCGATCTGAGCCGCGACGAGATCACGCAAGAGATTGAGAGCATGAATGACGAACAGAAAGATGCGCTGGTCGCCCTGTTCTGGATCGGTCGCGGCGATGCGGAACCTCAAGAATGGGAGGCGACCAAAGCCCTCGCGCGCCAACAACATGACGGCCTTGTCAGCCGCTATCTGCTTGGACAGCCGGAAGTGGGCGAGTTCCTGACCGAAGGTCTGGAGAAGATGCTGGAATACGGTGTGGACTGATCCCCGCTTTGCGCTCAATCAAAACAGTAATGGAGCGTAGCGGTCACCACTGCATCTGAAATGCATTGCCTGATCCAGTCCCCCATCTCAGCACATACGCAGCCGCGCCGCAAAATCCCGAAACGGACGACCAAAGGAGTTGCTTAAAGCGGCGGTTGGATCAACTCTATTGGGATATCAGGATCCGATAAACCCGCCCTCTGCCTTCCTCCTTCGCCGAAGTCACAATTAGCCCCAGTTTTTTGCCCAGCGCACCCGATATCGTCCCCCTCGCAGTATGAGCCAACCATCCCGTCGCCGCGACGATTTCGGTGATGGTGGCACCTTCGGGTGCTTGAAGCATCGCGATCAACATGGCCTGTTTCGTTCCGACGCGCTGGGCCGACGGCATAGGCTTCGGCACCTCAAACGGATGTTCGGCTGTGGCGATCACCGTCTTCACGACCACCGGCTCGATCCCGACGGCCAGTAGCCCCGCGTCCGTCACCACCAGCGTGGTGCCGTGCCCGTCACCGGTTTCTCGCCAAAGCGGCTCATTCCGGCGTAGGTTGGCGTCGACTTCCTGCAGCCAGCCATGTTCGATCATCTTGTTGACCGCCATTTTCGCCGCAGCACCAGCCAACCCATTGGGCAGCGGCATGGCGATGTTGTCCGCGCGCTTCGCCCCGGCGCTGAGGATGATGGTCTGAGTTTCGGTGAGTTTGGTCATGTTGGGTTCCTCTTACTGGTCGTGTTCGGCAAGGAAGTCTGCAATGCGCGACAGCAAATCGTTGTGGCCATCTGCGTCCGCCCCGAGGATTACATCGCCATCATCGTCGCGCTCCAGATCGGCGATCTCGCATAAGAGCGCGATGGCGTCGTCGCAGGTGGCGAGGCGTTCGGCCTCCCATGCGGCGGTGATGGCATCGTGTTCCTTCTGATGGCGCTGGGCGGGATCAATCGGCATGCTCGCCCTCCTTGAAGGCGCTGTCGGTGATCTGGCGAAGCAGGCTGGCGTAATGGTTCAAATTGCCGACGTGGCCCCAGTTGATAGCGTCGGGGTGGGTGTCGAAATGGTCGTCGCTGAGGGACTTGAGGCGTTCCAGCATCGCGTCGATCTCGATCTTAGCTGTCAGGAATGCGGTCAGGACTTTGGAATTGGCAGTGGTGCGGCGGGTGTTCATCGCTGTGCTCCTGTTCAGCGCGTTGCGGCTTGACCAGCGGCGAAAGCCGCTTCCAGTGCAGCGCGGATCGACCAGACCGCGACATCGTGGAAGTCGAGGCCGTCGCTGTTTCGGGTTTCCAGTGTTTCCAGGCGGAAGTGCTTGGCTGCGATTTCCAGCAGCAGGGTTTCGCTCGGGGCTTTGGCGGCGGCTGCGGTCTTGGCGGTCACGGCGTGGTCTCCGGGGTGAGATGCATCGTTTTCGTGTAATCAGATTCGCTCTTTCCCGGAGTGTAATCAACTGAATAACAAGCAATATCATTACTTTACGAGAGGCGCACGACAGAATGGACGGGATGAGCGAGCGCGAATACTCCAGTCACTCCGGACTGTCGCGCGGAGCGATCCAAAAGGCCCCCAAGACGGGACGGCTGATGGTTCATGGCGATGGGTCGATCAATGCAGCGGCATCCGATACGCGCCAATCAGTGATGATAGATCCGGGCCAATACCGCCGCACAACTGGCGGAAACTCCAGCGGAGACAGTTGCTTTCGGGGCCGTCCGACATCTTGTCCTATCTCAAAGTCAGGACAGCGATGCCAGCCCGCAAATTCTAAAGGTATGTAACCTGCAGTGGTTGACTGTTGGCTATGCTGCGGAATTTCTGCGCACAGGGACGTGTGAATTACCCCTTTTCGATTTGGGTTATGCCTTTCCCATCAGATGGCTATATCCTGTTTTGCGGCGGCAACAGCGGAACGCAATGTGAACTTGCGCGTTGCTGATAAGAGCATTTTAGCTCTTGTCTGAACCCAAGGAGACCTACCAAATGGATCATTCATCACACGCACTGCTTGTCGACAGCGAACTCAATGAGGAATACTTGCTCGATTCCGTCGTCTACGGCGCTGACGATCAAAAAATCGGGACGGTGTCACATGTTCACGGTATGGGAGCCGCCACCCAAGTGATCGTTGATGTTGGCGGTTTTCTTGGTATCGGCGCGAAACCGGTTGCACTTACCACCAGCCAGTTGACGTTTATGCGTGACGAAGACGGCGACGTACATGCGGCCACTACTTGGACCAAGGAACAAGTCAAGGCCTTACCCGAACACCACCACTAAACCCTACAGCGGCAGCGTGCGAGCATCTGGAAACATTCGGGGCGGCGAGTGCTGTAGTCGGCCCGTTCGATTGATAGGGGTGAAGTGTGTTGAAAATCTTGCTTGGCAGCGGCGTGGTCGTTGTTCTGGTTTCGACGGGCGTGTTGTTGACCTCCTGCGAACGAGCGACCGTTTCAGTGGCCGAAGGCTATGGCGCGCGCCCTGTTTTGCCCGCCGCAAACCCTGGCCTGATCCCGACAGTCAACATAGCACCGGCGGTCGGCTGGCCGGATGGAACGACGCCGATTGCAACCGACGATTTCTCGGTCAATGAATTTGCGGGCGGGTTTGATCACCCGCGTTGGCTGCATGTTCTTCCGAACGGCGACGTGCTTGTGGTGGAAAGCAACGCACCGGCGAAACCTGACACCAAGTTCAGCCTGAAAGGCTGGGTAATGGGTCTGGTCATGGCGCGGGCAGGTGCGGGCGTGCCCAGCGCGGACCGTATTTCCCTCGTCCGCGATGCAGACAACGATGGGGAAGCCGAAATACGAACGGTCTTTCTGGACAACCTCCACTCGCCGTTTGGTATGGCTCTGATCGGAGGCACACTTTATGTGGCGAACACAGATGCAGTCATTGCATTTCCCTATGTGACCGGGGCAACAAGCATCGAGGCAACTGGCACGATAGTTGCCCCCTTGCCCGCAGGCCCGATCAACCATCACTGGACCAAGGACTTGATCGCAAGCCGGGATGGGGCACGGTTGTATGCGACGGTTGGGTCGAACAGCAATGTGGCAGAGAATGGAATACCCGCCGAAGAAAACCGTGCCGCCGTGCTGGAAATCACCCTTGCATCCGGGGCTAGCCGCGTTTTCGCGTCGGGTCTGCGCAACCCCAACGGGTTGGCGTGGCAACCTGACAGCGGCGGTTTGTGGGTCGCGGTGAACGAGCGCGACGAAATCGGCAGTGATCTGGTGCCTGACTACATGACCTCGCTACGCGATGGAGGGTTCTATGGCTGGCCCTACAGTTACTATGGTCAGACGATTGACGACCGCGCGCAGCCGCCACGCCCCGATCTGGTGGCGAGTGCAATCGTGCCGGACTATGCCCTTGGCGCACACACCGGCTCGTTGGGTCTGACGTTCAACACCGGCAGCCTGTTTCCGGCCAAATACGCAGGTGGGGCTTTCGTTGGTCAGCACGGCTCGTGGAATCGCGAACCGCCATCGGGCTACAAGGTGATCTTCGTGCCGTTCAAAGACGGTGCGCCGACCGGAGCACCGCAGGATATTCTTTCGGGATTCCTGGACGCTGACGGCGATGCGATGGGTCGGCCTGTGGGTGTTGTGTTCGACCGCACCGGGGCGCTGCTGGTTGCAGACGATGTGGGGAATAAGGTTTGGCGGGTGGTGCCCGAGACGCCGCAACCATAACGGCTGCGGCTTGAGATGTTTACTGGCCCAGCAGAGGTTGCGGCCCCGCAATTTTTTCACAACATTACTTGGCGAAAGCTGCCTTCAAGTTGGCGGTTGCAAAGTCCATAGCTTCAACCGCCTGTGGGACAACGGCCCCCATGCCGAAGAATTCATGGGTTACAGCGTCAAAGTTTCGCGTCTCGACAGTTACCCCCGCCGCGATCAGCGCCTCGCCATACGCCATACTTTCGGAACGGAGCGGGTCAATTTGCGCTGTGATCAGTGTTGCAGGCGGCAGGCCTTGCAGATCATCGCGATCCACCAGGTCGATGCGCGGATCGGCGGTGTCGTCCATTTTCGCAAAAGCATGCTCGACGAACCAGGCCATGTCTGCCTTGCCAAGCGGAGCGGCTTCGGCATTTTCAAGATAAGAGGGCGTGGTCATGTCATTGCCAGCGACAGGATAGACCAGAAGCTGATGCAAGGGCTGCGTGATCTTGGCATCGCGCGCCATGATCGCCACGTTTGCCGCCAGATTGGCACCTGCGCTTTCGCCTGCAATCGCCATGCGCGCCGCATCGCCGTTTAATTTGCCTGAGTTCTCGACAGCCCAGATATAGGCCGCATAGGCATCGTCATGCGCCGCCGGAAACACGTTCTCCGGACCCTGGCGATAGTGCGATGACACCACGACCGCTTCTGCGCCAAGCGACAGCGCCCGGGCCGACGCGTCATAGGTGTCGATGTCGGCAATCACCCAGCCGCCACCGTGATAATAGACGACAACGGGAAATGGCCCGTCTCCCGCCGGAGTATAGACCCGCGCCATGATATCACCTGCGGGCCCCGGAATCACGATATCACGGGTAGAAATCGCCGCAGCTGGTCCTGCCTCGATGCCTTTGTCTGCCATAACTGCGGCGACGGCATCACCCGGGGTTGGCTGCGCCCGCGCCTCATCTGGGGTCAGCGTATGCAGCGGCTTGGCACCGAGTTCTGCAAGTTTGTCGAGAACGGCTTGCATTTCCGGCGCGGGTGTCGCCATTTTTCGCGCGTTTTCGGCATTGGTTTCCGTCTCAGTCGTCGCGGCGACGGCTCCTGCGGCTGCATCGGTCTGAGCCACTGCGGCAAGCGGCGGCGCGAAAGCGACTGTTGATGCTAGCACAAGGGATGGAAGTGGTTTCGTTTTCATTGCGACATCCTTGGATCACCAGGCGCGACGGAATGCCTGCGTGGCGAAAGGGCAACGTGGTTGCGTCGCTGTCGTTCCCAAAGATTTGGGCCTGATTTGGTTTTGGCGGGTTATGGCCGACCATAACGTGTTGCCCGCTTCAAGCGCAACTGGCGTCGTCTGTTGTGGAACGGTTGGCGGCGAACGGCGTTGGTATTTTGCAAATCACGCGAGCCCAACGTCAGGAGGCCCCAATGCAAAAACCAACCGCCAAAAAGCCTGCTCTGCACGGCGATTCCAAAGAATTGGACGCAGACGCAAAGGCCACCAAAACTGCGCCAGAACCAGCAATGGCCAAACCCGTGGAAGCCAAGCCGACCGTTCAAAGCAGCGAAGCGGAAAGTCACACCAGATCGTGTTGATCTGGGCTGTCACAGGGCCGGGCCAGGGTTCCGTCCTTTGAAATTCAGAAAAGGAACGTCCATGAAAACGCCATCCCAATCGTCAGACCTCAATGACCTGATTTCAGCCCGTGGAACGGGCGGCGAGATCCAGCAGCACGCAGTCGAGGGAACCGAACGCCTGACCACGGCGCAAGGCGTGGTGATTGCCGACAACCAGAATTCATTGCGGGCTGGCGCGCCGGGCCCGACATTGTTGGAAGATTTCGCATTGCGCGAAAAGATTTTTCACTTTGACCACGAACGCATCCCCGAACGGGTCGTTCATGCGCGCGGCTATGGTGCGCATGGCACTTTCACCTGCACCCGCGCCATGGCTGATGTAACGCGCGCCGCTCCCTTTGCCTCAGTTGGCAAACAAACCGAGGTGTTCGTCCGCTTTTCCACAGTTGCGGGCAGCAAAGGCTCGCCTGACCTTGCGCGCGACATCCGGGGCTTTGCCGTCAAGTTCTACACTGATCAGGGAAACTGGGATCTGGTGGGCAACAATGCGCCGGTGTTCTTCATTCAGGACGCCATCAAGTTTCCGGACCTTATCCATTCCGTCAAACCGGAACCGGACCGTGATTTTCCGCAAGCTGCGTCTGCACATGACAACTTCTGGGATTTCATTTCGCTGACACCTGAGGCGATGCATACGATCATGTGGGCCATGTCTGACCGTGCAATCCCCAGATCCTTCACCACGATGGAGGGGTTTGGCGTTCACACCTTCCGGTTTGTGACCGTAGATGGTGTGTCCACCTTCGTCAAATTTCACTGGAAGCCCAAGATGGGCCTGCAATCCGTGGTCTGGGACGAAGCGGTCAAAAGCAATGGGGCCGATGCCGACCGCCACCGCCGCGATCTGTGGGATGCGATTGATCGGGGCGATTACCCCGAATGGGATCTGGGTGTGCAACTGTTCGATCAGGCGTTTGCCGATGGTTTTGCTTTTGATGTGCTGGACCCCACCAAACTGATCCCGGAAGAGGATTGCCCGATTCAGATCGTCGGCACGATGAAACTTGACCGCGCGGTAGAGAACTTCTTTGCCGAAACCGAACAGGTGGCATTCTGCACGCAGAACGTTGTGCCGGGAATTGATTTTACCGATGACCCGCTGCTGCAAGGGCGAAACTTCTCTTACCTTGATACTCAGTTGAAACGCCTTGGCGGACCGAATTTTACCAAAATCCCCGTCAATGCGCCAAAGGGCTGCCCCGTCAGCAATTACCAGCAGGACGGCCATATGCAGACGGCCCACCGCAAGGGCCGGGTGAATTATGAACCCAACGGGTGGGGGGAAGGCCCCCGCGCACATCCATTGGAAGGCTATGTCAGCTACCTCTCGTCGGTATCTGGCGACAAGGCCCGCCTGCGGCCCGAAAGTTTTTCCGACCATTACAGTCAGGCCCGGCAGTTCTACATCAGCCAGACACCCAGCGAACAAGGCCATATCGCAGCGGCACTGGTGTTTGAGTTGTCAAAATGTGCCGAGCCCGGTATCCGCGCGCGGATCGTGTCGCATTTGCGCAATGTAGACGAGGATTTGGCGGCGCATGTCGGTAACGGGTTGGGCCTTGAAGCGATGCCAGCCCCCGCCCCTGCCGCCCGTCCGACCCGCACCGACTTGAAACCCTCGCCTGCACTCAGCATCCAGTCAAATCCGCCTGAAAGCTTCAAAGGCCGGGTGATGGGCGTGATGCTGAGTGACGGTTTTGACGGGTCGCTGCTGGCGGCACTGGAAAAAGCTGTGGCTGATGCTGGTGGCCTGATCAAGATTATCGCACCCCGGATCGGCGGAGTGACCTGCAGCAAGAACAACCTGCACACGGTGGATGAAAAGATCGGCGGCGCGCCATCGGTCTTGTTCGACTCGGTCGCAATACTGCCCGGAAAAGACAGTTTGGCCACGACCGCGGCTGCAAAGGCTTTCCTGTCGGATGCCCATCAGCACTGCAAATATGTGGGGTGGTCCGAAGATGCGAGCGCGCTTGTAGCTGTTTGCGGTTTGGCCGGGGCAGAGGACGATGCCTTTTGCGCGTTGACTGATGCTCCTTCGGTTCAGGCGTTTGTGAACGGCTGTAAAAACCTGCGGTACTGGGCACGAGAGACCCTGTTGCAGGGCTGATGGTTCTCGGCACCTCCCGGCAAGCTACCCCTTTATTGAAAGGAAGACCGCCATGCCTTTGACGCCAAAACCGGGCAAAGCCATCAAACCGCGCAAGGGCATGCCCAGCCCGCAACTGGCCGAAGCCGAATTCAAACAGCGCTACAATGATCAGTTCTTCGATCCGGCCTTTCGTGGCGTGCAGGCCGAACTGGACAAGGTTGTCGATATTGCCTGGGATGCCTATGACAAATCGCGCAAAAGCCCGGTCACTCAAAAAGCCGGGCCGGGCTTTTCAAACGCCAAATATGATCTTTCGGTCAATTGGATTGCCGCACACGAGGCCGTAAAGGCGGCACAACTGCGCCACGACGACAAAAAGCAGACCCCCCGTATTCTGCTGATCAACGGATCGTCCCGGTCTGAACACACTTGCCCAGGCGAGATGTCGAAAAGCTTTCGGCTGATCGAAATTGCGCAGGAGGTGATTGAAACGGAATTCAAGGTGAAGGTCGACATCCTCGATCTGTCAAGGCTCGCGTCCGAATATGGTCGTAATATTCACCCCTGCAAGGCGTGCTTTTCCACCGCAGCCCCACTGTGTCACTGGCCCTGTTCGTGCTACCCAAACCACGCCATGGGGCAGACGCAGGACTGGATGAATGACATATATCCGTTGTGGGTTGCGGCCCACGGCGTGATGATCATAACCCCGGTCAACTGGTATCAGGTTACTTCGCCGATCAAGCTGATGATGGACCGGCTGGTTTGCGCCGATGGCGGCAACCCCGACCCGACCCTGACCGATGGCAAGGATGCATCCTTGGCCAAAAAGATCGAGCTGGCAGGCTGGGACTATCCGCGCCATCTGGCGGGCCGAGCGTTTTCCGTGGTGGTGCACGGCGATGTTGCGGGCGTTGAAAACGTGCGCCGGTCGTTGTCGGATTGGCTGAAATTCATGAAGCTGATACCTGCTGGGCCAAGCGCCGAGGTTGATCGCTACATCGGCTATTGGGAGCCATATGCGACAAGCCACGCGGCGTTGGATGCGGACAAGGACATTCAGGGTGAAGTTCGCAACGCCGCTCGTGAATTGGCAACTGCTGTAATTGAAACACGCAAGGGGCGAATGGTGGTTGCTGGCGCTGAATTGATTGATCCCAGGCAGAAGTAGGGCCCGGCGTTCGAAATCATCAACTGATGCCGATCCTTGTTTTCGGTAAGGGCTCATCCAGTCGCGGAGCAAAAGTGAAGCAGGCGACAAGCAGACGGGATAAAGGCTCGACTACCGTTGCGTTGGTCAGGGCGGGAAATCAGAAAAACCACTCTGTTCCTTGTGCCGTCAGGTCTGATTGACAGGCCTGCCACCCGCTTCACTTAATTAACGTGACGGTAGTCATAGGGTTCCGTCTGCAGTTTGAGATCTGGATTTCCCTGAAGTCGCGCACGCACTGCAGGCAAGCAGAGCGTGCGGAAATGCCGGTCGCTATTTCATCAGCGCAAGTTGACCACGAATTTCGCCATCGGGGAACTTTTCCGTGTGAACGTTGAAGTAATAGGTGCCCGCCATCAGTTCTGCCGCCTGTGCATCGGTGATCGGAGCCGAGCCTTTCATCGTTTCACCCGTGGTGTCGATAACCGGTCCTGCGGATTCGGTTGCGGTTGCGGGGCCATGAATGTGCGACGCTGTCATGTCACCGCTCAGGCCATCGTGGGTATACACCCAAGTCACAGTTTTCGCTTCGGTATCAAGTGTCACTTCGGCGGTTCCGGTTGCAGCGCTGTCAGTTGGCGGCACTTCGGCAGCGCCGGTCATTTCGGTGGTAAACTTCATCATTTCGGCTTGGGCTGTGGCTGCTGCAAACATCATACTGACGGCCAGCGCGGCAACAACACCTGAATTTTGGATACGGATCATGGTGAACGTTCCTTTAAAACCGGAGCAGTATTGCCCCTGTTTCCAACGTTTCGACGATCAAGTGGTTCCGAGATCAAACTTGCGCCGACCGGCGCTGCAGGCAGAATGCCGCGCAGCCCATTGGCCGATTGCCAAAGCCAAGCTGTCAAGCATGGTGTCGCGACCACGCAGGCTGGTTTTGTATGGGTCCAGTACTGGACAAGCGTGCTACCCTTGGCATGTGACCTACTGATCGGGCCTTGACCTAGATGTCAGCGCGCCGGTCTTGCGGTCATCGCAATAGCCCGCCCGGCCTCCAGCGCTTCGTCCCACTATCGGCGATCGCCATCGAAAAGGCGTCGACTCTGGGCGTTCATTCGCCTACCGATAGAGACCGACAACAAAATGCGAGCTTCAGCTTAAGCCAACACACAGCCCAGAAAAGGTGCGACTCCGCGATGGAAAAAAAGGCACCTAAATCTGCAAAGACGTCGGGTGTGTCCCCAACAGGTTTGGCATCAGGTCCAGCGGCACCTTTGATCGTTGGCATTGGCGCATCGGCCGGTGGCCTGGAGGCGTTCCGTAGCTTTTTCGCCAGCACCGGTCAGGATACCGGAATGGCTTATGTCCTTGTCCAGCACCTATCACCTGACCACAAAAGTATGTTGGCAGACCTTCTTGGAAAATCAACGTCAATGCCAGTGATCGAGGCGGTTGACGGGCTGCAGGTAACAGCCAACAACGTTTTTGTCATTCCGCCCGATGCGACAATGACGATCAGCAGCGGCCACCTTCAGGTCGTCAAGCCTGCGCCACCACGCCACACGCGCCGACCCATCGACACCTTTCTTCAGTCGCTTGCCTCCGATCAGGGCGAAAACGCGGTTTGCATCATCCTGTCAGGGACCGGAAGCGATGGCACGCTGGGATCCGCCGCGATCAGGGAAAACGGCGGACTCACCCTTGCCCAAGCCGAATATGACAGCCATGCGTTGCCGGGCATGCCGCAAAGTGCCGCTGCATCCGGGCAGGTTGATGAAGTGCTAGCGGTTGAGGCCATGCCTGCGCGGCTGGTAAAATACCGAAAACACCTGCATTCAGTGTCAGTCAACAAAGACGACAATGGAACAAGGACCGATGCTGCCCAACACATTGCGACGATTTTCGGCGCACTGCGGGCAAGGACCGGGCACGACTTTCTGCAATACAAGGAAAAAACGCTGCTGCGACGGCTGCAACGCCGGATGCAGTTGCTGCAGATTGAAACCACCGAAGCCTACATTCAAAGGGTCCGCGATCAGCCGGAAGAGCTGGACCAGTTGTTTCGAGAGTTGTTAATCGGGGTGACGCAATTTTTTCGCGATCCGGCCGCCTTCGAGGCGTTGAATGAAACTGTTCTGAAAGGCCTTGTTGCCAACAAAGGTGCAGATGAGACGGTCCGGGTTTGGGTGCCGGGGTGTGCGACGGGGCATGAAGCTTACACCATCGCCATATTGCTGCGAGAAGCGATCGGAAATCGACGTCCAAAGCCCAAAATCCAGATATTTGGCACCGATATTGATGATCGCGCTATCGCGGCGGCACGGATTGGACGCTACCAAAGTCCAATCGCTGGCATTTCGCCTGAACGCATGGAGCGTTGGTTCAAGCAGCAAGGTAATGACGCGGTTATAGTGCCTGAAATTCGCGAAATGTGCGTATTTTCGGCGCACAGCATCATTAAGGACCCGCCATTTTCCAAACTTGACCTGATCTCTTGCCGCAATCTTTTGATCTATATCGACCCGATGATGCAGGACCGCGTCATGCGAAGCTTTCACTACGCACTGAAACCCGGTGGGCGGCTGTTCCTGGGATCTTCCGAATCTGTAACCCGCACTGCCAAATTGTTCAGCGCTACAGACAAGAAATATCGCATTTTTGAGCGTCGCGACACCGATGGCACAGTTCTGCCTGATCTGCTGATGCGCAGCACCGCTGGCGATTCCAAGCCGGTACCTGCCGCACCGGTA
Source organism: Cypionkella sp. TWP1-2-1b2 (assembly GCF_049896245.1). NCBI lineage: Bacteria > Pseudomonadati > Pseudomonadota > Alphaproteobacteria > Rhodobacterales > Paracoccaceae > Cypionkella > Cypionkella sp. TWP1-2-1b2. Next base: position 44,702 of record NZ_JAFCTX010000019.1, read on the forward strand.
ACGGGCTTTGGTGACCGGATCGACAAGAACGCCCGCCGTGCGATGGAGAAATACTATCCGCCACATATTGTGGTCGACAGGAACCAACAGATTGTCAGTTTTTCAGGTGGGGCAGTCGGTCCTTACCTTGAACCATCGGCTGGCACGCCAAGTTTTGCGTTATACGACATTTTGCGAAAGCCGCTGCGCGCCGCTGTGCGGGCGATTTTGCAAGAGGTGACAGCAACAAATGCGCCGGTGCAAAAGCGCGACATACCGCTGCGGCTGGCAGGACTGCCACATATGGTCACGCTGATCGCAGAACCGATAGGCGAAGCGGCGGAATACATCGTCTTGGCCTTTCAGGACAGCGGCAAAGCAGCCCCCGCCGAAACGAAAGCGCAAAAAACGAAAGACGCCAATGACTCAATACATGCGCTAGAACAAGAATTGCGCACCACCCGTGCGCAGTTAATGTCGACGATTGACGAATTGGAAGTCACAAATGAGGAAATGAAATCGTCGAACGAAGAATACCAGTCCGTCAATGAAGAACTGCAATCATCCAATGAGGAACTTGAAACCTCGAAAGAGGAAATGCAGTCGATCAACGAAGAGTTGCAGACCATCAACGTCGAGATGATCGGCAAGACTGAAATGCTGACCCATCTGAACAGCGATATCAAAAACCTGCTGGAAAGCACCGATATTGCTACTCTGTTTTTGGATGAACATTTGCGGATCAACAATTTCACGCGGGGCATTGCCGATATCTTCAGCGTCCGGGATACCGATATCGGCAGACCAATTACCGAGATCGTCAGCCTGCTGGATTATTCGGCTTTGGCGACCGATGTAAAATCCGTGTTGCGGACGCTTTCGCCCACTACGCGCCCGGTGACGCTGAAGGATGCGACGATGTCATTCGAAATGCGCATCCGCCCCTATCGGACCGTCGACAACGTCATTACCGGAGTGGTCTGCACATTCGTGGACGTCACGCTGCGCGACAAAATTGAAGCCGGAATTCGTGAAAGCGAAAAACAATTTCATGCGCTTGCGGAATCCATTCCACAACTTGCGTGGATCATGGACGCAAAGGGGTATATCTTTTGGTTCAATCAGCGTTGGTTCGATTACACCAACACAACACTTGAAGGAATGAAGGGTCAGGGCTGGCGCAGTGTCCATGATCCAGCCGAAGTCGAGCGGGTGGTCAAACACCTCAATCATTGTGTGAGCACGGGCGAAGTCTGGGAAGACACTTTCCCATTACGTGGCGCAGATGGAACCTATCGTTGGTTCTTGTCACGCGCCCAACCCATTCGCGACGAAAGCGGCAAGATCGTCCGTTGGTTTGGCACAAATACAGACGTGGAAGATCAGAGACTCAGCGAAAAGCTGCAGGACCTTTTGCTAAAAGAAATGGATCATCGGGTAAAGAACCTGTTTTCCATCATTAGTGGCATGGTGTCACTCAGCGTGCGCTCGGCTCTGACGGCTGGAGATTTGGCCAAGACAGTTCGCGGAAGGATCGCGGCACTCGCCCAAGCGCACGCCCTTATAAGAATAAACAAACCCGCGTCAGGCGCATCGCGCGAAACTACGCTCGAGGATCTCGTTCGGGCGATTGTGGAGCCCTATACGGATGCCGCAACCCCTGATGACGACATTCGGGTGGTGGTTCAGGGACCGCAGGTCATTTTGGGGACAGAATCCACGACAGCAATGGCGCTCGTGTTGCACGAGTTAGCCACCAATGCTGCAAAATACGGTGCATTCTCAACACCACTAGGTCACATCAAGATTTCCTGGGTCATCAAAAAGAACGAAATTGAGTTGTCGTGGCAAGAACGGGGTGGGCCGTCAGTCCTTGGGCCGCCTGCCAAGGAAGGCTTCGGAAGTGTCTTGGCCCGGCACGGTATCGAAGGTCAGCTTCATGGCAATCTTGCGTTCATCTGGGACGCGGACGGGTTGACAGCAAATCTTTCGGCGACCGTGGAACGCCTTGCTCTGTAGGGCGTTGTTAACTATGGATAGGCGTCGTCACAAATGGGAGAAATTCCGGTGCTAACGGGTTCTCTCGTGCTTGTTGCCGAAGACCAGATCTTCATCGCCATGGATTTGGCGTTGGCGGTAGAGGATGCAGGGGGAGAGGTTGCGGGGCCGGTCGCCAGCGTTGAAAATGCACTAGCGCTGATCGAAAAGCGACCAATCACCGCCGCAATTTTGGACTTCAATTTGACGGACGGCGATGTAACACTGGTCGTGATGCTGCTTCTGGACGCTAATATTCCGATAATTATTCAATCAGGGGTGGGCATTACGCCCCAACTGGCAATGCGTTTCCCCAACCTTGTCGTGTACATAAAACCCTACGATTCTGCCGATCTGGTTTCCAAACTGGCGGTGCTGATCGCGGCAAAGCGTAGCCATGCTGAAAACTGGACCGAGTAACGAATCGTGAACGCCCGCCCGAGCAACCTCAATCCATTTCGCCAGAAAGCTGCCCGGAATTACAGACAGACCGATGCAGCCAGCACAGCTACCATCGTCCAGATCGCCGCAATCAGCGCTGTCCCTGCAATCGCAATAGCCGTCGACTGGATGAAACGTGACCGCGAGGGCGCGTATAAGACTGCCATCAGGCAGAGCATCTGCACAGCAATCGTGACGCACCATGCGGCCAGCAGAACCGGGCGGGCCTCCAAGTCATCAGGCCAGTGGCGTGAACAGGACAGTCCTTGAAGGGCATACACAGCGCTGAACCCGGTAATCCAGAGAGAAATGGGCAGCGACAAGCGCAGAATTTCGATCATCCAAAAGCTCCCGGTAGCCACGCCGCCGCCAGCGCGACAAGCCCGGTCGCGGCAGTGAAATCGGCCCACAGCGCCACAATCCGCACCTCGCCAATGCGAGCGGGCGAGGCATACCCTGCGGCCACCCGCGCAGCCAGAAAGCACAGCATGATCGCTGACAGGAAAGTGTGCAGCCCGACATGGCCCGCCAGCAACCACAGCGTGGCGTCATAGGCATGACTGGCGGGGTCGGGGCGATCCAGAATCACCGTTGCGGCAGCGACAGACAGCGCCAGAGCGCCAACAAGTCCGAGGCCCAATGCGGCCCATGCAGCGTGACTGCGCCTTATCGCACGCATCGCAAGGCGCGGCCCTACAGTAAGCGCCAACGCACCCGTCAGCGCAAGGGCAACGGCCCAAAGTTGGGGCTGAAGATAGGACTGCGGCGGCCAGTTCGGGGCCACGGTCCACAGGAACGCGTAGCCGAACAGCAGTGATCCGAAATGCACCCCGTCTGCCAGCAGCAAAAACAAAGATCCCCACCAGCCCGGCGGGTCAGCACTTTCGGATGCCGGCGGCAGCATCGCACCGTGCCCCGCGTCAACCAGCCCCTCGTCCACACGCGATCCCAGACCCCACGCCCATACCAGCGCGAGCGCGATCACGCCCACCAACGCAAGCCCCGCGACAAAGTAGGCGTCGAACAGGGGGGCCAAAAACGATGTGCTGGTGACCACCGCCAGCAGGAAGGGAAGCACTGAATTGCCCGGTAGCACCACCACTTGGGCAGGCACGCCCCGCGCAGTTGACACGATCAGGTTTTCACGGCGGTTGCGCTGTGTGTCACCAAGATAGCCCTCGCCCCGCGCAATGCGCAGCGCCAGTTCCGGGTCGTCGTGCAGTGGATAGCGGCCCCGCACGATGGGGATCGACGCAAACCCGTAGGCAGGCGACGGTATCGCCGCCGCCCATTCCAGCGTGCCCGCCTCCCATGGGTTGCGCCGCCCGCGCACCGCGACAAACGCATTCACCGCCACATCAAGGATAATCAGCGCAAAGCCGATGGCCATCACGAAGGATGCCATAGAGGCCACGAGGTTCAATGCCGTCCATCCCTGATCTGCATCATAGGTCCAGGTGCGCCTGCGTTGACCCAGCAGCCCCGCCATGTGAACCGCAAGGAAGGTGATGTGGAACGAAGGCACCACGAGCCAGAACGCCACCTCGCCCAGCCTGAAAAAACGTGTGCTTCCCGTCAGCAGGGGCAGAAAATAGTATATGGCGGCCACCATCGGAAACACATAACCGCCGATCAGGACGTAATGCAGATGCGCCACCACAAAGTGGGTGTCGTGGACCTGCCAGTTGAACGGCACCACGGCCAGCATCACGCCCGTCAGCCCGCCGATCACAAAGGTCGCAAAGAACCCCATGATCCACAGCATCGGCAACTCCATCCGGGCGCGGCCTTTCCACAGAGTGCCTATCCATGAAAAGATCATGACCGATGTCGGCACAGCGACCAGCGTCGAGGCGGCGGAAAAGAACGCGAGCCCCAGGTGCGGGATGCCGGTGGTGAACATGTGGTGGACCCAGAGGCCAAAGCTGAGCACTGCCAGCGACACCGCCGCCGCCACAACCCAGCCGTAGCCAAGCAGGTTTGTGCGCGCCATCACCGGCAAGATGGTGGCGATCATGCCTGCGGCGGGCAGAAAGATGATATACACCTCCGGGTGGCCAAACAGCCAAAACAGGTGCTGCCACAAAAGCGGATCGCCGCCGTTTTCCACCTGAAAGAACGGCCAGTCGAGCGCGCGTTCGACCTCCAGCAACAGCGATCCCAGGATCATTGGCGGAAACGCCGTCAGGATCATCACCGACACCACAATGATGTACCACGCAAAAATCGGCATCCGCGACAGGCTCATCCCCGCCGCGCGATACCGCAGGACGGTCACGATCACCTCGATAGCCGTCGCGATGGCCGATACTTCGATTGACGTGATGCCCAGCAGCCAGACATCGGCCCCGATCCCCGGCGAGAATGCGGCGGATGACAGCGGCGGATACATGAACCAGCCGCCATCCGGGGCAAGGCCCATCAGCATGGCGATAATGACCGCAGAACCGCCAAAGATATAGACCCATAGCCCGTAGGCCCCAAGGCGGGGAAACGCCAGATCGCGGGTGCCCAGCATGCCCGGCAGCAGCAGCATCGACATCGCCTCGAAAAACGGGATGGCGAACAGAAACATCATCACGGTGCCATGCATGGTGAAGATCTGGTTGTAGACCTGCGGTTCCATGAAGGCCGAGTTTGGCGTGGCCAGCTGTGCGCGGATCAGCATTGCAAGGATGCCGCCAATGACAAAGAATGTGGTCGCGACGATCAGGAACAGGATGCCGATGTCGTTGTTATTGCTGGTGGTGAACCAGCCGCGAAAGCGCGGGTCGGATCCCCATATCCGCGCCAGTGCCCGGTGCAGGCGCAGGGCGGTGCCGCGTTTTGGCGCGTCGGTCATGGTGAGCCTTCCTGCAGGAATGTGGCCCAGGACGCCGGATCATGCGCCTCGACCGTGAACACATGCTCCCGGTAACCCTGCCCGCTGAATTCAGCACTTTGACCATCATATGTGCCCGGGTCTGCGGCCTCGATCCGCAGCACGTTCACATGGCCGGGGATCGCATCAAGTTTGCCCGCCAGCTGCGGAACCCAGAACGAATGGATCACATCGGTGCTGGTGATCTCGACATTCACCGGGCGGCGTGCGGGAATGTGCAGCACGCCCTCGGTCGCGGGCACGGGGGTGTCGGCATAGCGAAACGTCCAGGCCCATTGCCGCGCCTCGGCCTGAACGGTTACCAGATCGGGCGTATCGCGCGGCAACAGCCGCTCACCAATCACAAGGCCGTATCCCGTCAGCACGGCCAGCGTTACCAGTGGAAAGCCAAGCCCAAGGCCCCACATCCAGACACGCGCCCCGCGCTCGTCCTCGCCGTGAACCGACGGACTGGCGGGGCGAGACAGGGCGGCAAACAGCAAGGCCATAACCAACAGAAAGATCGCCACCCCGCCAGCCAGCATGATCCACCACAAATCGGCGATGGTCCGGGCTGCCGGACCCGCCGGGTGCAACATCGAAAGCCGTTCCTGGCAACCAGTTGCAATCTGAAGCGTTGTCCCAAGCACAAGGCCGCGAAGGAGTTTCGGGTGACACAAAAGATGAAGCAAGTGGCAGAGGATATTGCCCCGTTTGAGGACCCTATCGTCAACGACCCCGCCTTTCAGCAAACCGAAAGCCGCGTCGCGATCTGGGGTCATCCGTTGCATGCCATGACCGTGGCCTTTCCGGTGGCCCTGACGTTCTGTGCCTTTGGCGCGGACCTGCTGTATTGGTGGTCGGGTCAGGGAAACTGGGCTTGGGCCGCGCTTTGGGCCACCGGCACCGCCTTTCTGTTCGGCCTGCTTGCCGGGGCCAGCGGCGCAATGGAATTGCTGATGGTCCCCGGCATCCGCATCCGCGCCGCAGCCTGGACCCATTTCGTCATCGCCGTGATGCTTCTGTCCCTGCTCGGCCTGAACTGGGGGTGGCGGCTGACTGGATACGAGTCCGCCATTCTGCCTTGGGGCATGCTCATGTCCGGCTTTGCGGTCATCGTGGTGGCGGCGACGGGTTGGCATGGCGGAAAGCTCGTTTTCGACTATGGATTGGGAGTATCAAAGGGCAACTGACGCCCCAATGGTTGCATAAGCCACGACGGTATCGGCAGTTCGCCCAGTTCGGGCTTGGCCAGAACAAGAAACAGGACGCCGACCACGAGACTGAAAATGAGGATCGTTGGCACCAGCGGCTCTGGCGGGTCGTGTGCGCCTTCGGTTTCGGCCACGGCTATGATCGTGTGGCCGATCCATGCGTGCATCGCGACAAGCCCAGTCACGAGGACTAGCTTCACAAAAATCCAAACGGTGAAAATCTCACGTATGAAGATAAGGGCTGATCCGGTGAAAATTGCCAAAATCGCCACGGGGGTTATGACCCAAACATAACCAAAATGCGTGGCGCGACGGATCTGTGCGAATTCGGCCTGCACGATGGCGCGGTCGTGGCGGGCCAGCATCCGGGGTAAGGCGATCAGGCCAGCAACCCAGACTGCGACAAAGCTAAGGTGCAGCGCCTTGAGGTGCGGGACCAGTCCTTCAGCCCAGATCACAGTGGTTCTCCCATGTGACGCCACGCTCGCCGCGCCAGCATGGCGCCCCAAACTGCGAACGGCAAACCTGCGGGCATCCACATGATCAGGCCGCCAAGCTGCTGGTCAGACAGCGGCGACAGACCCCATAACAGCGGGGCCACAGCGTGGGTTGCATAGACGGCATTCGGCGCAAGAGTCAGGATCGCGCCCAGCATCCCCATCGCAAGGTAGGCCAGAAACACCCACCCCACGCCCGACCCGGCGGGTTGCGAAAATGCGGCACGCCAGAAGAGATATGCAGACCCAAACAAGGTCGCCTGCACGACCCAGTAGAGCGCCATATGCCCCAGTGCCGCATCATAGGCGGCGGGCGCATGCCAAAGCCACAGCGCGGCGGTGGCCAAGAGAAAAGGCAGCCCGACGCCCGTTGTCGCCCGCGCCGGGCGCGAGAGTGCAAAAAGCGGGGCCGCAACCGCCACAAGAAGAACGTGATGTACCACCCGCGCCGAAAACAGCGCCGACGACAGCGCGCAAAGCGGCGACAGGAACGCAAATACCAATACGATGATACCCGCAGCGCCGGGCCGGGTGCGCCCTGCCCACAGCGTCAGCGCCACCAAAATGGCCAGTGCCCAAGGATCAAAGTTCCAACGCGCCAATAAGTCGGCCGGGTTTGGCGCAGGGCCGCAATAGCTGCCCTGCCAACTGTTCACGGTGTGGCCCGCAATATAGGTGTGGCGATCCTCATACATTCACTCCTTCGGTGGCAGGCGGTAGGCGACCACCTGATCAGCAACCTGCGGTTTCAGGATGGAGTTGCCCCCGACCGCCCAGACCACATAATCGGCACCCTGATGCGTAAACACCGCCGGTATCGACACCGCAGGTGCAGCGACAAGATCTGACCACAGTTCTTTTCCCGTGGCGGCATCCAGCGCCCGCACCCGGTTATCCATCGACGCGCCGATCATGATAACCCCACCCGAGGTCAGAACCGGCCCGCCCAACGTAGGCGATCCCCATGATCGCAGGCCGTAAAAACCCCACTGCTGCGCCAGCCCGAACGGCACCTCATAAAGCCGATCGCCGGTGTTCAGATCATAAGCCGAAAACGTCCCGTAAGGCGGTTTCCAGCACGGCAGCCCAAGGGATGTGCGCCATTCAAACAGTTCAATGCCGTAAGGAGAGCCTTCCTGGGCATAAAACCCCGCCTCATTGCCACTGGGGTCACTGCCATCTGCCGTCGCGGCCTTCACCTCGGCCGCATAATCTGCGCGCGGGATCAAACGGATCACCTGAACTACCTGCGAGGTGTTCACATACAAAATACCCGTGCGCGGATCGACCGCCGCCCCGCCCCAATTGTTGCCGCCTGCGGTCGCGGGCCAAAGGAAAGTGCCTTGCACGGACGGCGGGGTATAAAGCCCCTCATAGCGATAGGTTTCCCGGTCGCGCGAACATTGACCAAAAGAAAGCGCATCGGCCAGCGGCCAGACCTCGGGCAGCGCCGCGTGGTTGATGGTGGGCTTTGGCACATCGGCAAAGGGCTGGGTTGGCGACAGTTGCTCGCCATCCGCATCGCTGGCTGGCACCGCGCGCTCCTCGACCGGGAAAAGGGGTTGGCCGGTGCGGCGGTCCAGCACGAAGATGAAGCCTTGTTTGGTCGTCTGCACCAATGCGGGAACCTTCTGGCCGTCGCGCGTCAGTTCAACCAAAGTCGGTGCCGACGGCGTGTCATAATCCCAGACATCATGGTGAACATGCTGAAAGCTCCACTCGACCTCACCCGTATCAATGCGGATCGCGGTGATAGATGTCGCCAGCGGAATCGGTGCAGTCCGGTTGCCGCCCCAATAGTTGGGCGAGGGCGATGACACAGGAACATAGACAAGGCCAAGGTCCGCATCGACTGACATTGACGACCATATATTCGCCGTGCCGGTCACCGGGATCAATTCGGGCGGAATGAACCCTGTGTCCCATTTCAATGCGCCCGTGCGAGCATCGACCGCGATCAGGTTTCCGGGCGGCTCCACGGAATAGGCCCAGTCTTTGCCAGACCAGCCAATCAGAATCGTATCTCCGACCACTGTAGGAGGCTGCAACAATGAAAACGGAAAGACCGCGTTCGTCTCGTTCCATTTGTTGACGTTCAGCACGCCATTGTCGCCAAACTCTGTGCAGGGCATGCCGGTATCAGCATCTACCGCATGCAGCGTCGCATCCATCGTCCCGATCAGAACACGCTTTTCGCAAGGCCCGTCAGTTCCGCTTTCCCAATAGGACACACCCCGGTTTTTCAACGCAGGTTGAGTCAACGCTTCAAGCGTCGATTTGGTATCATAACTCCACCGCTCGGCCCCCGTTGCAGGATCGAGCGCCAAAATGCGGTAGAATGGCGTGCCAAGATACAGCGTTTCGTTGGCGTAGATCGGTGTGGCCGACCATACCGTGGCAGGCACATCACCCGACCCGTCCGACACATCGCCGGTGCGCACTTCCCATGCACGTTCCAGCGCAGGTATGCTTTCCGGCGTCAGCGTGGCGGCATCGGAAAATTTCGTAGCGGCAAGATCACCATTGAACGTGCTCCAGATCGGCTGATCGGCAAGCGCGGGTGCTGCGGAAAATGCGAAGAACCCCACCATAAAAGCATTTGATTTCATAAGGTTGCTTCACGCTCCGCTGTTGCGCTGCTTGCCACCAAGGCCAGAAGCGATACGATCATAGCGGCAAAAACAATATTCTGCATCAGAAACCACGCGGCCAAAGCTGTAAGAATTGACACGATGATTGCGGCCGAGCGTAAAAGTCCACGTGCTCTGAAGGGCCCGCTTAATACCATCAACACGCCAAGCGCCACCGTGACTGAAAGCGCACCAAACACAGCTAAAAACGCGCCAGCCGTTCCATCAACGCCGGTATCGGGCATAAAAGCGGCTGCACTGGCAAAACCAAGACCGACGAGCGCCGCAACAATCGAAATGGTAAGGATCATTCGGTGGCCTCCAGTTGCGGCTGAGTTATCAACGTCCGAACACGACAAACGTTCCATTGGCTGAACTCTCCTAGCTTTTTAAAGGCAAGGCTGTCGAAGAACTGCCTAATCGAACTAAAATTCAACAAAGATTCCGACGGCAGCTTCACCCTGACTGCTCACCGGCTGATCGCAGCCCGGAAACGTCCTTGCGTTGATGGCAATGCACGCCACCTGAAAACCTTCGCGGCCCGTCACGGCGCGTCTGGAGTTGCTAGCCCGCGTTTGCAGAGCTGTCTGGCCAGTTTGCGCGTACAAGGCCGTTGAATTATTCCACTTTGCCAATGCACCTTCCATCCGAGGCGTGGTCCGTATGCGCATCTGATGCGAAAGGTCGGTCAAATTCTGAAGGATCCCGACATTCTGGATGCAGCAGAATGTTACGCCCAACCTTTTATACCAACGGCCGCAGACCAACGAGCAGAAGGGCTGTCTGGCTTTGGCCAAGCCATTCAGTCACGGCCAAGGCCAGACGGCTTGCCATTCAGATCAAACCCTCAAGGCGCGGGCGGAACTTCTGGCGAGGTTTGAGGCGGGACAGGTGCTGCGGGGGTCGTTTCCGCGCCAGCAGGCTGGAGAAAATCCCGCTTTTTGCTATTTGCCGATTCACCCATAAGCCAGAAGAAAATCATCGCCACGCCAAAAATCGTCACAAGCGCCATACCAATCAATGGTCCCCTGTGCCGTCTTTTTTGCTTTTCGATGTTGGTTTGAGGAGCTGACATGTTCTGCCTTTCTTTCGGCCTTGCCGATAAACGGGTCACTCTAGCTAATGCAAGTTAAGGAGAAAAGTTCCCTCGCCCTGCTTTGCTTGGAACAACTTCCTCTGCAAAGCGTTGTGATTATGCGTGCCACATGGCACCGCCCTTTTAGAAAGGAATGGACCATGCCCGCCAAATCCAAAGCGCAGCAAATGGCAGCCGGTGCCGCGCTGTCAGCTAAACGGGGCGAGACCAAGATATCTGCGTTGAAAGGTGCCTCGAAGGAAATGGCCAAAACCATGACGGAACAGGAGCTTGATGACTTGGCATCCACCAGTCACAAGGGCTTGCCTGCTCGTAAACAGGACTGAGCGCTCTGTCGGCAGATGGCTTCGTCTGTCATATTGACATCCCTTGGCTACAGGACGGGCGGGGTCGACGGAGTTTCGCCGCGGGGGACGATGAGCTGACGCTGGCGGACGACAGGTTAGCCTGATGTCTGCTAAAGCCCACCAGCGCGAGCGAGGCTTCACCAATGGCAGCGAAGGCGGAAAGCAGGCCGACGCAGGCTTGATACCTCGTCAGCCGATTATCGTGAAAGCCGCCGGTTGCATTTGCGGCATCTTGCCTGTGCAAACGCAGGCAACCGGAATGTCAGTCAATCCCCACATTTCGCGACGAGCAAATGGATACCGGCTATCGGCTATCGGCTGTATCAACCGTCCGCCCGATCCGCGATTAGCCGAATCTGCTTCGCGATTTCTTCTGGCGAGAGGATGAAGTCGATGCAGCCACTTTCTATTGCGCTCTGCGGCATATCAGGCTGAACGGCTGTATCGAGCTTCTGGGCGATCGTGATTCCCCCAACATCTTTGATGCCACATAGCGCGGCTGCCCCATCACCATCGTATCCCGAAACGATGACCGCAACCAGTTGGCCGGTCCAGTTCTCCGTTAGCGAGCGCAGGAAGACGGTGATGACATCGGGCCATCCCCTTGGCTTCGAGATCGGTCTTAGGCGAAACTCCCCGTTCAGGACGTGGAGGTCACGTTTTTCCGGAATAATGAACACGCAATTCGGGCGAACGTCCAATCGGTCTGATATCAGCTCTACCGGCATTGGCGTGTAACGCGGCAGAATCTCGTGCAACATCGTAGACACGGTTCGTAGGTGATTTACGATTACGATTGCGACGCCCATATCGGCTGGCAGGTTTTTCAAAAGCCGCGTGTAGGCGTCAAGTCCGCCAGCAGACCCGCCGACACAAACGATCGGGAAATTCTTTGCAAAAGACACCCTTCGTACCTTTCTTCAAACAGGAGCAAACTGGGAGACACTATAGTGCCCCGCTTGGCTAACGTTGTCCGTTCTGCAACGCTGAGGCAAGCCTGAATGGCAGGTCTGGCGAGCCACACTGCGGCATGGAGGTGGTCTCGACGGGCTGTTTGGGCCGAAAGCACAGAGGACACAGTAAACCGGCACTGGCTGCAGCATCCCGTCGGTGTCCAGTTTCAAGGCACTGCGCCACAGCGGCGTCTTGAAGACGTTGTGCACATGCTTGAGGTCGGTGCCGCTTGCGTTGATCGGATCGGTTACGTCGTTGTGGATCGCAGGGCAAGCGTCACATATGCGCTGGAAACGGCTGCCGCAGACAGGCCGATGTCCGCTGAGATACGGCCAGGATACTGATCTACACTTGGCCTCCCAACGCTGAGTTGGGGCACACTAATTTCTAAAGCTATCCAGCGGACTTCACGCAGCACCGAAAACGAAAAGAGAACCCCATGTCAAAAACTGTTGACCACGCGGATCATCACCCGGCAGACCCAGAGATGTCGGCGGTTCCTGCAGCGTCCGCCACTAGGACGGGGCCAACCGCCAACGACCCGGTCTGTGGCATGACCGTGACGGTGAGCCCCGACACGCGGACCGAGAGCTTTGGCGGCACCGACTTCCATTTCTGTTCCGGCAAGTGCCAGACGAAATTCAAGGCCGATCCCTGGTTCTATGCCTCGGGTCGCGCGGCCGGGCGAAAGAAGGCGGCTCCGGCCAACGTTCAATACACTTGCCCGATGCACCCCGAGATCGTCCGCGATGCGCCGGGTGCCTGTCCGATCTGTGGCATGGCACTGGAGCCGATGCTGCCGTCGGATGAACCAAGCGAGGAACTGACCGACTTCACCCGCCGGATGTGGATTTCGGCGGCGGCCGCGGTGCCGCTGATCGTTTTGACGATGGGCGAACTGGTGGCATTGCCGGTGCGTGACTGGATCGGGCATCAGACGGCCAGCTATCTGGAGTTTGCGCTGGCCACTCCAGTCATCCTCTGGGCAGCCCTGCCATTCTTCAAACGCGGTTGGGATTCCCTGGTGAACCGGTCCCCAAACATGTGGACGCTGATCAGCCTTGGGGTCGCGGCGGCCTATCTCTATTCGATTGTCGCCACTTTCCTGCCCGGGGTCTTTCCAGAGCAGTACCGGATGGGTCACGGCGTCGGCACCTACTTCGAGGCGGCCGTGGTGATCGTGGCTCTGGTCTTTGTCGGCCAGGTGCTGGAACTGCGCGAACGCGAACGCACAGGTGATGCGATCCGCGCGCTGCTGGACCTTGCGCCCAAGACCGCGCGGCGGATCCTTTCCGACGGATCAGAATACGACGCGCCGCTGGAAAACATCATGCAAGGCGACCGCCTGCGGGTGCGGCCAGGCGATGCGATACCTGTCGACGGGATGGTGATCGAAGGCCGGTCCAGCCTGGATGAAAGCATGCTGACCGGTGAGTCAATGCCTGTCGAAAAGGGCCCGGGCGATCCGGTGACCGGCGCCACGATCAACAAGAACGGCAGCCTCGTGATTGAGGCGGGCAAGGTCGGCGCCGATACGGTTCTGGCGCAGATTGTGGCGATGGTCTCGAACGCACGCCGGTCCCGTGCGCCTATTCAGGGGTTGGCCGACCGGGTCTCGTCGGTCTTCGTGCCGACCGTTGTCGGCATTGCCATCCTCTCTTTCGCAGCTTGGCTGGTGTTCGGTCCGGAACCGGCACTGGTCTTTGCCATCGCCTCGGCGGTGTCGGTGCTGATCATCGCCTGCCCGTGCGCACTTGGGCTGGCCACGCCGATCTCTATCACTACGGCCGCGGGGCGGGGCGCGCAGGCGGGCGTTCTGATCAAGGACGCTGAAGCATTGGAGCGAATGGCCGGGGTCGACACACTGATCGTCGACAAGACCGGCACGCTGACGATGGGCAAACCAAAGCTGACCGACACTGTCGTGCTGGGTAACTTGCAGGAGGCGGATCTGCTTTCCCTTGCAGCGGCCCTTGAGCGTGGCTCGGAACACCCGCTCGCCGAAGCAATCGTTGCAGGGGCCGAGGCGATTGGCGCGGCACGCAAGGACGTCGCAGACTTTGAGGTGGTCACTGGCAAAGGTGTGCGTGGCAAGGTCGACGGTCGTACTGTCGCGCTCGGAAATGCCGCGATGATGCAGGACATGGGTCTGGATACAGCGCTGGCCGAGGCGCAGGCCGATGCCCTGCGCGCGCTGGGCAAGACGGCAATGTTCATCGCAGTGGACGGCGCACTTTCGGGCATTGTGGCGGTCGCCGACCCGATTAAGGACAGCACGGCGCAGGCAATCAAAGAGCTCCATGCGCAGGGTTTGCGTGTCATCATGGCGACGGGCGACAACGAACGTACAGCACAGGCCGTGGCGAACAAACTCGGCATCGACGAGGTCCGCGCCGGGGTACTGCCCGAGGCCAAGAAAGATCTGATCGACCAGTTGCGCCGTGAAGGTCACAAGATCGCCATGGCGGGGGACGGAGTGAATGACGCCCCGGCCCTTGCCGCAGCGGATGTCGGCATCGCGATGGGCACCGGTGCCGACGTGGCGATGGAAAGTGCGAGCATAACCCTGTTGGGCGGTGACCTTATGGGCATCGTTCGGGCCCGCAAGCTGGCACGAGCAACGCTGCGCAACATCAAGCAGAACCTGTTCTTCGCCTTTGCCTACAATGCACTGGGCGTGCCGATCGCGGCGGGTGTGCTTTATCCGGTCACCGGCCTGTTGCTGTCGCCGATGATCGCGGCCGCTGCGATGAGTCTGTCGTCAGTCTCGGTGATCACGAATGTCCTCCGGCTTCGGCGAGTGGAGCTCTGATACTGTCGAAGCGCCCACTATATAAGGAGGAACCCACTGCGCGCGGCTACGTTAACATATGATATCTCAACACAAATCCACATCTCAGGAGAACTCACGATGACCATCGCAAAGACAATCTTCGCGGCGGCGCTCGGCGCTACCTCACTCTCAATGCCAGTGTTTGCCCAGGATGCCGCATTCAAGTTGCCGGAGCAGTGCATCGCTGCGGCGGCCGCTGGCGGCATGGATCATTCGGCCATGGGTCACGGCAACGCCCAAGCCAAGCCGGGTGACGGCATGAACACCGGCATGATGGAAATGATGGGCATGGGAGGGGTCGATCTTGAGTCGATGCCTGCACATGTCAAAGAGAACATGGGCAAAATGATGGTGACGATGCCCGCGATGCACGAAGGCATGATGATCGAAAACCCCGACGTGGCCTTCGCCTGCGGAATGATTGCGCACCATCAGGGCGCCATCGACATGGCTCAGGTGCTGCTGGCACATGGCGAGAACCCGGAGATGCGCAAGCTGGCCGATGAAATCATCGCGGCACAAGTTGGCGAGATCGCGCTGATGACGTCGTGGCTGGCCGAAAACGCGAAGTGAGATTTACACGGCCGCGCGGTGCAAACCGCGCGGCCGTGTTTTGGGTGGGCTGCAAGGCTAAATCAAAAAATCCCGCACTTTTCAGGGGGGACTCGTCAAACGTTGACCAGGTGTTGACAAGAATTTGGAACGACAAAAACCGAGTGAAACGCTCGGCTTTTAAGTCTTTGATCTTACGTGTAAATTTGGTTGCGGGGACAGGATTTGAACCTGTGACCTTCAGGTTATGAGCCTATGGACCCCAGTTCTAGGTAATCGTTTAAATTCAGCCACTTAGGCGCCAAGTCTTTGAAATCGAAATTCCTTCTAGTCGCCGCTCGGTTGCACTGGATGGATTTCGAAGGATTGTGACGGGTTGGAAAGGGGCAAAACTGCATACGCGGGTTGAGGTGGCGTTGAGGTGAAATCGCTTGATGGACAGTCAGGCACTAAACGAAAGCACTCCAAAGAATAATTGGATGAATAATTCGGGATTGCTTTTGTAAAAATCGTCATGTACGATCTCCAAGATCAAGAGGGGCGAAACATGCCGATTCCGAACCAAGATGCAGTGAAGCCCGTGCTCGACACCGTGCGAGACCAGATCCTTGGTGCCGTGCGTGGCGCTTGGGAGGACTGGCAGGGCAGCGAACAATCAGTCACTTGGCGGGTGAAGCGTAGCAGAGCGAACTTCGTTTGGGAGCAAATCATCGACCGGGCGCATCGCGCTTTCGCAGAAATGCGTCATGTTGTCATTATAGACGGCGGGGAATCTTTCAGGTTCCTCGTTCAGGACGAGGTCCTGTTTCGGTTCAAAAAGGCCGACGAAACTGGCCGCACTTCGAATGTTTCTACCCAGTTGGCGTTGGCCTTCCATGACCATGATCAAGGTCTGTTTGGGCTGCCGGAGGTCCAACGTGTCGAAGTTGTATACAAACTTAACCGGTTGGAGACGTCCGTCTCAGATATTTGCGTCGTAGCGCGTGACGGCGACAAAGTCGTCTGGGAATATAGCCTGTTGGACGCGGCAGAAGTAATTGTTCCGCTGCCGTTCCCGGCACCGGCTATCGACCCCGAGAAGCCGGCTGTTCGTCTGGTCAAGGCGCGGGAAGCGCCTGCCCCAAAACGCAAACAGCAAGACTGATTATGGCAAACCTATTTAATCCGGACCTGCTGCGCATCGCGCGGCAGGCACGTGGGTGGAGTCAGGCAGAACTGTCCAAGAACTCCGGCATCTCGCAAGCCAATCTGTCGAAATTGGAAAATGGCCTCGTCAGCCCGACGGATGATGTTTTGGAGAGCGTTTCTCGGTCGTTGCAGTTCCCACAAACTTTCTTCTTCCAAACTGACCGAGTGATCGGATTGCCGGTCAGCGTTCAGTACCGGAAGCGCGCAAGTGTTGGTCAGCGATCTATTGAACGCCTAGAGGCTGAGTTAAACGTTCGAATTCTGCATGTGAGGCGTTTGCTGTCGGCAGCCCAGTTCGATGCGGAGTTGGTGCTTCCGCGCCTTGATGTAGATGAGTTTGGCGGAGACCCAGAACGTATAGCGGACTTGGTTCGACGCACTTGGCTTGTGCCGTCAGGTCCGATCAAAAACCTGATCGGATGGGTTGAACGGGCGGGTTGCATAGTGATTCACTGCGATTTTGCTGCTCTGGCAGTCGACGGCGTTACTGTCCAAATTTCGGACATGCCTCCGTGCATATTTCTGAACAAAAACCAACCCGCCGATCGACAGCGTTTCAGCCTAGCGCACGAGCTGGGCCATGTTGTCATGCATCGGGTGCCGTCGCCTGAAATGGAAGATGAGGCAAATGCATTTGCAGCGGCAATGCTGATGCCCGCGCGCGACATTCGGCAATACCTGAGCGGACGGCGCCTCACAATCCAACACTTGGCAGCCCTGAAACCTGTCTGGCGTGCTTCGATGGGATCGCTCTTGTATCGTGCTAAAACGATTGGAGAGCTCAGCGAGAACCAAAGCCAGTATCTTTGGCGCCAAATGAGCGCGATGGGCTACAAGCGGTCAGAACCGCCAGAGCTCGATTTCAAGGCGGAAGAGCCAAGTGTGCTGCCAGAGATTATCCGGATTCATCTTGAGGATCTGGGTTACGGGCTGTCTGACTTGTCAGAGATACTGCACTCCACTGTCGACGATGTTCGAGCGATGCACCCTTTGCCTGGACCCACGACGCATCTCCGAATTGTGAAGTGATCAGGCACGCGCAAGGGCAAGTTAGGCCATCGCCAAACCTACCGGAACGCGCCTCCCCGCTTCAATTCCGGTCTCCGCCTGCATTCCGGTCCCTTCGGCATGCTTAGCTTGATCCGGGCGCGAATCCACGCCTCATGTCGGGACGAGCGAAGGAGTGCGATCCATGGTCAACAGGCTGAAACTGAATGAGAAAACCGTCCGGGATGCCGAGAACTTGGGGCGGGATTACCAGATTTTCGACACCGATGTGCGCGGGTTTTCGATTACCATCTACCCGTCTGGCAACCGGGCCTTCACCCTCGATTACCGGGTCGGCGGGCGGCAGCGGCGGATGACCATCGGCCGATGGCCGGAATGGACCACGGTGGCAGCGCGGGAGCGGGCCAAAGATCTGCGGCGCGAGATCGATGAAGGCGTCGACCCGCTGAACCAGCGCGAAAACGCCCGGGAAGCTCCAAGGGTCAGTGACATGACCAAGCGGTATCTGGATGAGCACACGCCGCACCTCGCCGCCCGGAACGCTGCGGACCAGCATGCCATCATGGCCAAGCTGGTCGAGCCGGACTGGGGCAAGAAGCTGGTGACGGAGATCACAAAGGCCGATGTGGAGAAGCTGCTGACCAAGATCGCAGCAGGTCGTGCTCGGCCCTCCAAGATCAAGCCCAACAATCGGGCCAAAAAGCTACAGGGCGTGAAGCCCACGCCGGTGCGCGCCAACCGGGTGGGTGAGGTGCTGCGCAAGATGTTCACGCTGGCCGTAGGTTGGGGCTGGCGCGAGGACAACCCTGCCAGCGCCTTTCGCCGCCGGATCGAGAACGAGCGCGAACGGTTCCTGACGCCGGAGGAGATCGGGAGGCTGGCCAAGGCGCTGGATGGAGCCAAGGATCAGCGCGCGGCGGGGATCATCCGGCTCTGCATGCTGACTGGCGCCCGGTCGGGCGAAGTGCGCCAGGCGCGGTTCGAACAGTTCAATCTCGACCTCGCCAGCTGGTCAAAACCCGCCGCCACCACCAAGCAGCGCAAGATCCACCGCATCCCGATCTCCGGCGATGTGGCTGCCATCGTGCGCCAGCGGGGGCTTCTGGTGCCAAAGGGCAATCCGTGGCTCTTTCCCGGCGACACGCCCGGCCAGCCGGTGAAGGAAATCCGCCGGTTTTGGGTGGCGATCCAGAAGGAGGCCAAATTGCCCGAGGTCCGGATCCACGACCTGCGCCACACCTTTGCATCGCTGCTGGTCAGCGGCGGGGCGTCACTGGAGATGATTGGCAAACTGCTGGGCCACACGCAGATGCAGACGACCCAGCGCTATGCCCACCTGATGGACTCGCCCCTCCGCGACGGCGTCAATGCCGTGGCCAGCATCTTCCGGCCCCGGCCGCAGTTGGTCCATGATGCTGATCAGGAAAAGAAGACTGCGTGAGGCTGTAGGACCAGCCCCGCCCCTACCCTTCGCCAGCGGGGCTTCAGGCGGTTTCCCGCAGCGCCCGCCAGATCGGCGCGATCTTCTTGCGTGTCGTGCTCTCCTCCGGAATCTCTCCGGTTGGGGAGTTCTGGGCAAACCAGTCCTGCACCTCAGCGATCAGCTCCACTTGCGTCGTGGGTATTCCCCGGTCGTTGAACCGGCAAAACAGCATGATCATGGCCCCATCCCAGTCGAAGCGCGGCGTGGCACCGGGCGGGATAATCGGACGGCGACGCCCGTTGGGGTCATCATCTACCTTCCGCAAGTCGTCCGCCATCAGCAACAAGTCTGCCAGTTTGACCACGACGCCCCCCGCAGGCTCTGTGATGAGCAGCCATTCACTGCCACCTTCCGGGCGGACACGGATCACCCGGCACTCTTCATCGCAATGACCATGACGGCGGAACATCTTCATCATGTCGGCGGCGTTGACCGCGACGATTCCCGCAACCG
The DNA here is from genome assembly GCF_049896245.1 of Cypionkella sp. TWP1-2-1b2. NCBI lineage: Bacteria > Pseudomonadati > Pseudomonadota > Alphaproteobacteria > Rhodobacterales > Paracoccaceae > Cypionkella > Cypionkella sp. TWP1-2-1b2. Next base: position 64,274 of record NZ_JAFCTX010000019.1, read on the forward strand.
GCTGCAGACCGCAGAGCACCGGGGAAATTCCGGTAAAAATGGAGAAGAGGCCGCCAATCGACGAGGCAGCGACATCCGCATAGGACCACTCGAGGCGGTCAGCAAATTCGTTGAGGGAAAGAAAGGCTCTTGTTGGCAGCGTCATGGGATATGCGTCCTCTCGGCATTTTTCGACACCCGGGCCAGCACCAGGTGTCGCTGGATCGCGTTTCTAAACAAGCACTTGCTCTCAGCAGCCGGTTCAAAAACACGCTTCAAGGTATGGCCGACAGCAATGCCTTCAGAACCCAGTGCCGATGGCACCGACGCCCTGAAATCATGGCTGAAAGAATCGTCTTGAGCTGACTAGGTGACGCTACTCGCCTTTCAGGCGAACTTGCACTAGCCAACCCGGCTCTGAGGGTAAAACGTGAACAAATAGTTTCCGCCGGGGGTCGGGCGTTGTGCGTTTCGTAGAAGAGGTCATCGTGCAGACGACCGCGCCGCGGGGCGATCCTGCGCCGGAACGTGATCGCCGTCGGCCTCCGTCGACCATTCGCCGCTGGTTGATGCCCAACGCGTACTGACCTGAATCGCCGCCCCGGCAGAGCGCAGATTCCTGCTGATCAGCACCGGAAAAGCGGAATGGCGCTGGGCGGCGACCCAACTCCGGAATCCGGACATGGAGCCATCTCCGGATTTTTGGCAAAGCCATCTCCGGATTTTGCCCAAAGCCATCTCCGGAATCCGGAGATTAACCTTGTAAGAGAACCCCTAAGTAAACCTGTAAAGGAGGAGGAGGACGCGCAAGCGCGCGATGCCGATTTTGATCGGTTTTTCGCAGAACTGCTCACAGCACTGGGCCTCGATGCCGCCGCCCTGCCGGGCTGGTGGCAAGGCGGGCCCCCTCGACTGCATGTCCAGCGCTGGCGGGAAAAGCTTGGTCTAAGCGCGGACGAAATCGTCTCCGTCGCCTTGGCATCCCGCCAGGAACACCCCGAACCGCCAGACGGGCCGAAGGCACTGGACCGTGCCATGCAGCGCGCCGTGCAACGCAAAACGCAAGGCAGGGCCGAGAAGAACCGAAAGGCGAAGGCCGAGCCGGTGAAGCCCGCCACGATCATCGATCTAGCAGTCTACTACGCCGACTTCCTGAATTCCGGTCGGTATGTCCCGGCAAGTTCGATCAAAAACACCTTGCGCGACGAGATGCTTGGACGGGGCTTGGTCACGCCGGAATTCTTGCGCCAGCGGGGGATCCGGTGAATGGCATGGTGTCACGTCCCCGGCACGGATTGTCCCTCTGCGCAGGCGGCGGAGGCTTGGATCTGGGCGTCATGCTTGCCGAACCAGGCTTCCACACTCGCGCATTTGTCGAATGGGAGGACTGGCCCCGCACTGTCCTCATCGCCGCCCAGCGCGCAGGATACTTCGCCCCTGCGCCAATCTGGGACGACCTGCGCACCTTCGATGAGCGGGGCAAGCTTTCCAAGCAAGTCTTCGGTACACTTGGGCATCTCATTCTAGCCGGGGCTGGTGGTAAAATAGTATGTGCGGCGTGCGTCCCGATCGCAGAGGCCCAAGACCTTGTTGTCGATCAGACACTGTACTGGAAAGTCGTGGCGGACGCGGACGAGGCCTGGTATCAAGTCGGCATGCTCAACAGCTTAGCCCTAACGAATGCCACTCTTGCATTCAATCCGAAGGGCGATTTTGGTGAAAGGCACCTCCACACCCTTCCGTACCGAATGATGCCTTCATACGATGCCAGCAACTTCGACCACCTAAAGATCGCTGCCCTTTCAAGGGATACTGCTACTCTTGCAGAGGGTTATTGCACAACAGACCTATACCTAGCCAACCCAACAAAGTCGCTTTCCGCGCGACGTCGCAGAATGCGCGCTTTGCTCGAAGCTTCGCCTCCGCTGATGCAGCTTGAGGCGCTTGCCAAATCAGCCCTTATCGCTGCTGCATCCGGCAAGGAATGATTATAACATGCATTGAGTGGCCATGCGTCTGAAAATCCGGTCGAGCGCTTTTGGCCTCCCCCCTGGCATGGTTCCTCCCCGGCCCCATTCGTATGCGGGGGGGCGCAGCGCGGCATTTCGCTAGCGACTGGCTTTTTCACCGGGGAATCCAGGCGGAAGCCACTTGGCGCGCGATCCGGGAAAAAGCGACTCGTTATCAAAGGCTTGCGGAATCACGATCTTAGCGTGCTGGATTCTTTTGCGGAATCCAGAGAATCCACTTTGCGGAAGCCACCAAGCCGGAAGCCAGCCAGCCAGCGGAAGCCAGAGCGGTGTGATGGACGGCGGCTCGGTCAATGAATTTCCACGTCCTGCTCTGACAATGGTGATGCGCTATGACTATGTCAAAAATATCATGATCTTGAAAAGGTAAGGAGACGACCGATGGACCTGCGGTTCGACGACAAGACGATCATCGTCACTGGTGGCGGTTCCGGCATCGGCGCGGCCACTGCCGAAGAGCTGGGTACCAGCGGTGCGACAGTGATTGTGGCCGACATCAATCTGGTCCACGCCGAAAGCATCGCCAGCGCAATCGTTGCAGCGGGCGGCAAGGCATATGCCGTCGCAGTCGACGTGGCCAAGGCTGATCAGGTCAAGGCGATGGTGGATTTCGCGGTGCAGAAGACGGGCGCGCTGCATGGCATCGTCAACAATGCTGGCATCGGCGGTCCCTCAGCCCCCACAGGAAGTTACGATATCGATGGCTGGCAGAAAGTGATCGACATCAACCTTTCCGGCGTTTTCTATGGCATGCGTTTTGCCATTCCAGAGATCGAGAAGGCGGGAGGTGGCGCAGTCGTCAACGTGGCGTCGATCCTCGGCTCTGTGGGCTTTGCCAATTCTAGTGCCTATGTCAGCGCCAAGCATGGTGTTCTTGGCGCGACCAAGAGCGCAGCACTCGAGCATGCAGCCGGTGGCGTCCGTGTCAATTCGGTGGGGCCGGGCTTCATCCGAACGCCGCTCGTGGCAGATGCGCTTGATGAAGCGACGCTGAAGTTCCTTGAGGGCAAGCACGCACTGAACCGGCTTGGACGCTCCGAGGAAGTCGCGGCGCTGATCGTCTTCCTACTTTCGGACCGCGCCAGCTTCATCACCGGATCGTATCATCTGGTCGATGGCGGTTATACAGCACAGTAATGCGAAGCTCCCTTGCGGCGCGACAGCCTGCACTGACGACAACGCCTTGAGTCTAAGGCAAAATTCTCGTTGACAAAGCTGCCCCCCTTGATCTACCCCTTGATCATCGAAGAATTGCGCCCGGAGGATAACCCTCGCGGGCGCTTCGTTTTCCCCATATCGCGGATCCCGTTTAAGCCGTTGGCATCACCCAGCGCGCTTCGGCACGTCCGCCTGCCCCAAATGAGAATCGCCGATGGACCTCGTCTTTGCGCCAAGCCAGATCGAGACCTGGTCGATTGATCGGCTGCGGCCCTACGCCCGCAATGCAAAGATCCACGGCACGGACCAAGTGGCGAAGATCGCCGCCAGCATGGCGAAGTTCGGCTGGACCGTGCCCTGCATTGGTGGCGGACGATGGCGAGTTGATCGCCGGGCATGGCCGGGTGCTGGCGGCGGCCATGTTGGGACTGAAGGATGTGCCAGTGATCCGGCTTAGCCACCTCGACGAAGCCGAACGTCGCGCCTACCGGATCGCCGACAATAAGCTGACCGAGCTGGGCGAATGGGACGAGGCGATGTTGCGCGACGAGATCGCGGGGCTGCTTGCCGAGGATTTCGACCTGTCGCTTCTGGGGATCACCGACGAGGATTTGGACGCCCTGTTGCGTGATCCTGATCAGGTGGACGGCGGTGCCGTCGAGGGCGAGGACGACATTCCGGAACCGCCGATCACGCCGGTGTCGTTGGCGGGTGAAGGCTCTCAAAGACGCCAAGGAGTTGATCAATGCCAATGACGAGACCCGCAAGCGCTTCGAAATTTCCGCCCGGGCTGTCTTCCGGAAATACAAATCCTGTCTGACCTTCTCAAAGGTAGAAACCTACAAGTCCGATTATCAAGCGATCAATTACATCTACAGTTCCCTCCAAGAGGACAAGATGGCCGCCGATACGTCAGCGATCATTCAGAAGCTGAACGCAATCGTGGCTGAAGCCATCGACATCCGGCCCGATGGGGAAAACGACAGGGTCTTTGATATTTCAAAGGTGAACTTCGAACTGCTCAGAAAGGAGTTTGCCAAAAGCGAACGCAAGGCCAGCGATGTGCAGGATATTCGGACTGTTCTTCAAGAACGCCTGGCCAAGATGTTGGCTGCCAACCCAACCCTGAACGACTTTCAAGACCGATTTGACAAAATCGTAGTCGAATACAACAAGGAGAAGGACAAGAACACGATCAAAGCCACCTTCGAAGCCCTGATGCGTATTGCTGCTGATCTGGAAGCCGAGGCACAAAGCCACGTGGCGCTGGGGCTTACGCAAGAGCAGAAGCCGGTCTTTGACCTATTGATGCGGGATGACCTTTCAAAGGAAGAAATCCGTCAGATCAAGTCCGCATCAGTCGAAATCCTGAAGGCGATCCAGCGGCGTATGGAAGAGGTTCAGGACGTCTTTCAGAAGCAAAGCACGCGCGACGGTCTTCGCCAAGAAATCTACGATTTGCTCTACGATGATCGGACAGGCCTTCCCGCATCAAAGTATGACGACGAAACGCTGTCCGAAAAGACAGACGCGCTCTTCCAGTATTTCATGCACCAGTTTGACACTGGGCCCGCCGCAGCTTCCCACGCAGGCCATTGACTGCCCTGACAACTACGCCCACCCCCCTGGCATGGTTCCTCCCAAGCCCGGTTTGTATGCGGGGGGGCGCAGCGCGGAGGTTCGCTAGCGACAGGCACTTTCACCGGGGAATCCAGGCGGAAGCCACTTGCCGGACGATCTTGGAAAAAGCGACTAATTTTCAAAGGCTTGCCGAATCACGATCTTGGTGTGCTGGATTCTTTTGCGGAATCCAGGGAATCCAGCTTGTGGAAGCCACCTTGCCGGAAGCCAGCCAGCGGAAGCCACCTGCCGGAACCTATTGAATCCGCGCACATTTTTCGTTTGACAAAGCTGCCCTCCTTGACCTACCCCTTGATCATCGAAGAATTGCGCCCGGAGGATAACCCTCGCGGGCGCTTTCGTTTCTCCCCATATCGCGGATCCCGTTTCAGCCGTTGGCATCGCCCAGCGCGCTTCGGCACGTCCGCCTGCCCGAATGAGAATCGCCCATGGACCTCGTCTTTGCACCGAGCCAGATCGAGACGTGGCCGATTGACCGGCTACGCCCCTATACCCGCAACGCCAAGATCCATGGCACCGACCAAGTGGCCAAGATCGCCGCCAGCATGGCCAAGTTCGGCTGGACCGTGCCCTGTATGGTGGCCGACGATGGCGAACTGATCGCCGGGCATGGCCGGGTGCTGGCCGCCGCCATGCTCGGGCTTAAGGACGTGCCAGTGATCCGGCTCAGCCACCTCGACGAGGCAGAGCGCCGCGCCTACCGGATCGCCGACAATAAACTGACCGAGTTGGGCGAGTGGGACGAGGCGATGCTGCGCGATGAGATCGCGAGCCTGCTGGCCGAAGATTTTGATCTGACTCTGCTGGGCATCACCGACGAGGATCTGGACGCCCTGCTGCGCGATCCGAATCAGGTCGATGGCGGTGCTGTTGAGGGCGAGGATGACATTTCCGAACCGCCGATTACGCCGTTGTCTGTTCCGGGCGACCTGTGGCAGCTTGGATCGCATCGGCTGATCTGCGGCGACAGCACGTCCGCCGACGTCGTCGGGCGCCTGCTGGGCGATGTGAAGCCGCTGCTGATGGTGACCGATCCGCCCTATGGCGTGGAATATGACCCGTCCTGGCGCAACCACGTGGGTGCCGCCAAGACCAAACGCACCGGGAAGGTGCTGAACGATGACCGGGCGGACTGGCGCGAGGTTTGGGCGCTGTTCCCCGGCGACGTGGCCTATGTCTGGCTCGGTGCGCTGCATGCCACGACGGTGGCCGAGAGCCTGCTGGCGGCAGGCTTCGCCGTGCGGTCGCAGATTATCTGGGCCAAGGACCGGCTTGTCCTCAGCCGAGGTGACTACCACTGGCAGCATGAACCCTGCTGGTATGCGGTGAAGAAGTCCGGCAAGGGCCATTGGGCTGGGGACCGCAAGCAGACCACACTCTGGCACATCTCCGGCAAGGATCAGGATGCGGCAACCGTTCACGGCACCCAAAAGCCGGTCGAATGCATGCGCCGCCCGATGCTGAACAATTCCAACCCGGGTCAGGCGGTGTATGAACCCTTCATGGGATCCGGCACCACGTTGATCGCGGCGGAAACCACGGGCCGCACCTGCTTCGGGATCGAGCTGAACCCCGCCTATGTCGATGTGGCCATAGAGCGCTGGCAGCAATTCACCGGCGCGAATGCCGTGCTGGCCGAAACGGGCGAAACCTTCGCCGATCTGAAAGCCAAGAGGCTCGCGGAATCAAACCGCCAATAACCTCAATTGCATTGGACATTGGTTCTTAGCTCGATCAGCGTTTTGACCTCGCTGCGCATTTCAATCTTGAAAAATGGATGATAAGTGTGAGTTCTTACGGACCTTGCGGGGGCAACCGGTGCCAAAATGTAGAATTTGCGGCGAAGATATCATCTTCAGACATGTAGATGGGGAAGTAAAACCAATCCACATCGGTGGGCGAGGCTGTTTTGGTGGATACTCTGGCGGGGGCAATTCGCGCCCTGTAAAGCAGCTGAAGGATTTACCCCTTCATGGTGTAGTGCGGATGGCCGCAATCTCGGCCTATGTGAATCCGAACGCAAAGTGTCCAGTCTGCCAAAAACCTGTATTCTACTACCAAAACGAACACGGTAGCCGCGTATTTTTCAATGCACCGGGGTGGCCATGGGAGAAACACCCGTGCACAGATTCGAAAGATGCAAGGGGTCGTCCAGTTTATGCGGTTGGCCCAAGTGTTGGGCAGCCGAGCAATACTGCTATGGACGGCTTGGCTGCATGTTCGGTGATAGCCGCCACTTGGGCCAACGTTGATTTTGGCAAAAGTTCCAGAATTCTTGTGACACTGGAACGTCAGCCGCGGGGGGTTCGTGAAAGAATTGCCTCACTATTTGGGACCAAACATATGATGACGCTTGAAGTGAGGCGGAAGGACATTGATGCGGCATCAGCGAATCTCACTGATTTCCTTGATGCTCCAAGCATTGTCTTGCCGATAGAGGTTGCCCCTGGCGAGATAGTAACTTTGTCACTAATTTCGATCCGCCTTATGAAAATGATTCAAGTGTCGGCACGCCTGCTGGTCGGATAATTTTAAATTGCTTTGCAGAGTTTTCGCAAAGCTATGTTATGTTAAATGGTGCCTTGATGGGCGGAGCAGTTCAATCATGAACTAGTCCCGATGGGCGAGTTTGGTCTGTTGGGTTGATCCGATACACCCTCCCCCGTTCATCTTCCTTCGCCGATATCACGACCAACCCCAACTTTTTGCCCAAGGCCCCGGACATCGCGCCCCTCGCAGTGTGTGCCAACCAACCCGTTGCGGCGACGATCTCGTCCAACGTGGCACCGTCAGGCGTGCGAAGCAGTGTGATCAGCATCGCCTGCTTGGTCCCGGCGCGCGGCGTGGACACCTTAGTGACCGGCACCTCGACGGTGTTTTCATGGATCGCAACCTTCGTCTTAGCCACCACCGGTTCAATCCCGATGGCCAGCAAGCCTGCGTCGGTGACCACCAACGTGGTGCCATGGCCATCGCCGGTCTCGCGCCAGAGCGGCTCGCCCCGGCGCAAGTTGGCATCGACTTCCTGCAGCCAGCCGCGTTCAATCATCTTCGTGACGGCCATCTTCGCCGCTGCACCGGCCAGACCCTTCGGCAGCGGCATGGCGATGTAATCGGTGCGTTGCGCACCGGTAGTGAGGATTGTGATCTGGGTTTCGGAGAGTTTGATCATCGCGAGTTCCTCTTATTGGTCGTGTTTGGCAAGGAAGGCGGCGATGCGCGACAAGAGATCGTTGAGGCCGTTCGCATCGGCCCCGAGGATTAAGTCGCCATCATCGTCGGTTTGCAGATCGGCGATCTCTCGCAAGAGAGTTACGGCATCGTCGCAGGGGGCGAGGCGTTCGGCCTCCCATGCGGCGGTGATCGCGTACTGTTCGATCTGATGACGCTGGGCGGGATCAAACGGCATGTTCGCCTTCGCTGAAGGCGCTGTCGGTGATCTGGCGCAGCAGGCTGGAATAGTGGTTCAGCGTGCCAACATCGCCCCAGTGGATCGCGTCCGGGTCGGTGCTGAAATGGTCAGCGCTCAGGGTCTGGATGCGCGCCAGCATGTCGTCGATCCGGCGTTTGGTGGCGAGGAACGACTCGAGGGCTTTGTCGTTCGGGGCGGTGGCGCGGCGGGTTGTCATGGCGTGTTCTCCGGGGATGAGTTGCATCGTTTTCCTGCAACCAGAATCACTCTTATCGGGGGTATAATCAACTGAATAACAAGTAATAACATTGCTTTAGGCGAGCGGAGCGACACCATGGACGGGATGAGCGAGAGGGAATACTCCAGCCATTCCGGCCTGTCGCGCGGGGCAATCCAGAAGGCCCGCAAGGCCGGGCGGTTGGTGGTTTACGGCGACGGATCTATCAATGCAGCTGCTTCTGACGTGCGCCGCGGCGAGATGACCGATCCGGATCAGCAGCGTCGGTCGACGGGTGGCGTCAGCGGCTTTTCGGGGCCTGCCGACAGTTCCTCCTATCTGAAGGCCAGGACGGCGCTGACCGTATACCAGGCGCAGGAACGCCAGCTGGCGATCCAGAAGAAGAAGGGCACGCTGGTGGACCGGGCACGTGCCGAGGCGCTGGTGTTCCGCCTAGCCCGGCAGGAACGGGACGCCTGGGTCACATGGCCCAGCAGGGTGGCGGCGCTGATGGCTGCGCAGATCGCAGCAGAAGTGGAGAAACAAACCGACCGACCGGTAATGATCGAGGCCGCGATCCTGCAAAGGGTGCTGGAAACCCATGTCAGAGAACAGCTCGCAGCCCTCGCCGACCTCCGAATCTCCTTGGGGTGAAGACGACGACCTGACCGCCGATCTCGACCTCGGCTTTGACGGGGCAGAGGATATCCTGCGCACCTGGCGCCGGGGCATGCGGCCCGACCCGGACCTGACGGTCTCGGAATGGGCCGATCAGCACCGTTGGCTGTCCTCGCGCACCAGCGCCGAGCCGGGGCGCTACCGGACGGCCCGCACGCCCTATCTGCGCGAAATCATGGATGCGCTGTCACCCCGCCACCCGGCCCAGCGCATCTCGTTCATGAAGGCAGCACAGGTCGGCGCAACCGAGGCGGGCAACAACTGGATCGGCTTTGTTATCCATCACGCCCCTGGCCCAATGCTGGCGGTGCTGCCGACGGTCGAGATGGCCAAGCGCACCTCGCGCGGGCGGCTGGACCCGTTGATCGCGGACAGTCCTGCCTTGCGCGAACGGGTCAATCCGGCGCGTTCGCGCGATGCTGGCAACTCGATGCTGTCCAAGGAGTTCCCGGGCGGCATCCTGGTGCTGACCGGTGCCAACAGCGCCACTGGTCTGCGGTCGATGCCCGCGCGGTACATCTTTCTGGACGAGGTCGACGCCTATCCAGCCTCCGCCGACGAAGAAGGCGATCCGGTCACCTTGGCCGAGGCTCGGACCACGACCTTCTCGCACCGTCGCAAGGTGTTCATGGTCTCTACGCCCACGATACGGGGCCTGAGCCGGATCGAGCGCGAGTTCGAGGCTTCGGACCAGCGCCGCTACTTCGTGCCCTGCCCGCATTGTGGGGCGATGAAGTGGCTGCAGTTTGAGCGGCTGCGCTGGGCGAAGGGCCAACCGGAAACTGCGGCCTATGCCTGCGAGGGGTGCGAGAAGCCCATCGCCGAGCATCACAAGACGGCAATGCTGGAGGGCGGCGAATGGCGACCGACGGCAGTATCGGTCGATCCGAATTCCATCGGCTTCCATATCTCGGCGCTCTATTCGCCGATGGGCTGGAAAAGCTGGGCCCAGATCGCGCGGGATTGGCTGGCCGCCCAAGGCTCCGACGAAATGCTGCGCGCCGCGCGCAACACCTTGCTGGGCGAGACATGGGTCGAAAGCGGCGATGCGCCCGAATGGCAACGGCTGGCAGATCGTCGTGAGGCGTTCGCCGCCACCGTGCCACATCTCGGCCTGTTCCTGACTGCCGGGGCGGATGTGCAGAAGGATCGGATCGAGGTCGATGTCTGGGCCTGGGGCCGTGGTCTGGAAAGCTGGCTGGTCGAACACATCGTCATCGCGGGTGGTCCGGAGGATCCTGCGGCTTGGGACAAGCTGACGGCTTTGCTGGGACGAACTTGGGCGCATGAAAGCGGTGCGGTCATGCAGCTGTCCAAACTGGCCATCGACACTGGTTACGAGGCCCCGGCGGTTTACGCCTGGTCGCGCGCTGCCGGTTACGCGCAGGTCACGCCGATCAAGGGCGTGGAAAGCTTCAACCGCTCGACACCGGTCTCGGGTCCAACTTTCGTCGACGCCACCATCGGCGGCAAGCGTCTGCGCCGGGGTGCCCGACTCTGGACCATCGCGGTTTCGACCTTCAAGGCGGAAACCTATCGCTTCCTTCGCCTTGAACGGCCATCGGATGAAGACCGCGCGCTGGGCGTCTGTGACGCGGGAGGCACCATGCACCTGCCCAACTGGGCCGACACCGAATGGCTGAAGCAGCTGGTGGCCGAACAGATGATTACTGTCCGCAACAAGCGCGGCTTTGGCCATCAGGAATGGCAGAAGATGCGGGAGCGGAACGAAGCTTTGGACTGCCGCGTCTATGCCCGGGCGGCTGCTTGGATCCTCGGCGCCGACCGCTGGGACGAGGCCACCTGGCGGTCGCTTGAGGTTCAGGCGGGCGTCGAGACCAAAGAACAGGTGGCGGCAGTGGTGGTTGAACAGACCGCCCCGACCGCCGGAACCGTGCTGACACCGCGCCGCCGCCGATCCGGCGCGGTGACCCCGAAATACATGAGGTAGAGACGATGACTCTGGCAGAAATGCAGGCGCTGCTCAGCGCCCTTTTGGGCATGCGGTTCGGGGGCGTGCGGTCAATCACCTATGACGGCCGCCAGATCAGCTATGGATCCGACGCCGAGCTTGCGACGGCGATCTTCGATCTCGAACGGAGGATCGCGGCCGCCGACACCACCGTCACGCGGTCGCGGGTGTCGCGGCCCTTCGCTTCTAAGGATCTGTGATCATGGCCACGACCAATTGGCGGGCGCGTGTCGGCGCATGGGTCGGCGGCTTTGGCGTGCCGGGCGGATTTGACGCCACCTCCGGCCAGCGCCGGTTGAAGGGCTTTGTCACGTCGCGCGCCCATGTGAATGCGCTGATCGCGGCGTCAGGTCCGGAGATGAACGCCCGCGCTCGCTGGCTGGTGCGCAACAACGGCTATGCAGCCAATGCAATTGAGTCGTGGGTACTCGCTTGCCGAAATGACCCAAGCCATCAACATCCTGCCGAACCTCTACACCCGTCTGGGCGAGATCGGCCTTTTCAGCTTTGAGGGCATCACCCAGCGCTCCGTTATCATCGAGCAGTTCGATGGCGCCCTGAACGTCCTGCCCTCGGTGCCGCTGGGTGCCCCCGCAACCGTCGCAACCCGGCAAGGCCGCTCGATGCGGTCGTTTGGCCTGCCGTGGATCCCGCATGACGATGTGATCCTCGCCTCCGACATTCAGGGCGTGCCTGCCTTTGGCGGCAGTGAGAACGAGCAACTGGCCACGGTGATGATGCGCAAGCTGACTCTGATGCGCCGCAAACACGCCCAGACCCGCGAATATATGGAGATGAACGCCCTGCGCGGCATCGTGAAGGATGGCGCGGGCACCACGCTTTACAACTACTTCACCGAATTTGGCCTCGCGCAAATCTCGGTCGATTTCCTGCTCGGGACGGCTACGACCCTCGTGCAGGCCAAGGTCCGCGAAGCGATCCGGGCCGTGGAAGACAATCTCTTGGGCGATTCGATGATCAGCGTTTACGCGCTGGTCAGCCCGGAATTCTTCGACAAGCTGATCGGCCATGCTCTGACGCAGGACGCCTACAAGTTCTATTCGGCCACCGGCGCGCAGCCCTTACGTCAAGATGTGCGGCGGTCCTTTCCCTTCGCGGGCATCTTGTTCGAGGAATACCGTGGTGCCGTCACCCTCTCGACCGGGGTGGCCGAACGGCTGATCCCGGCTGGCGAGGGTATCGCCTTCCCGATCGGCACCATCGACACCTTCACGACCTATGGCGGCCCGGCCAACCAGATCAGCCTCGCCAATACCATCGGTCTGCCGCTCTATGCGCGCCAGTTGATGGACGACAAGGACCGCTGGATCAACATCCTGACCGAGGCCTCGATCCTGCCAGTCAACAAGCGGCCGCGCACCGCGATCCGCCTCTTCAGTTCCAACTGATCCGAGGCAGTGAGATGAACGCCTTCGCCACCGCCATGAATGCGATCTTCGCGGACCCCAACATGGCGGTGGATGCCCTTTGGTTTGCGGGCGGAACCGGTCCCGGCATCGCCATCCGGGTCATCCGCAAATCACCGGATGAGGTCACCCCCTTCGGCGCTGGGCGCATCCTGTCGGAAACCACCATGCTGGATGCGCGCATCGCCGACATGCCCACACCTGCGCCGGGCGATTTGATCCGCATCGGGCTAGAGGACTTCATCCTTCAGGGGGAGCCGAAGCTCGACCGCGAACGGCTGATCTGGACGCTTAACACGAGGACGCCATGAAACTGAACGTCAGCTTCACCCCCGACCTCATCGCCCTGATGCGCGCCGAGGTAGCGGCGGGGCAAAAGGCGGTCTCCATCACAATGGCCCAAGCCGGAACTAGCCTTAAATCGGCCTGGCGGGCCCAGATCACCGGTGCGGGTTTGGGCCAGCGCCTCGCCAACACCATCCGGTCACTGACCTATCCCAAGGGTCGCAACAGCCTCGACGCGGCCGCACTGGTCTGGTCGAACGCCCCGGTCATCATTGGCGCGCATGACACCGGGCCGCTGATCCGCTCGAGCAATGGCTTCTGGCTGGCGATCCCATTGCCCGCCGCTGGAAAGGCGCTGGGTGGCAAGCGCATCACCCCGGCCATGTGGGAGAAAAAGAACGGCCTGCGCCTGCGTTTTGTCTATCGCAGCCGGGGGCCGAGTCTTTTGGTGGCGGATGCGGTGCGGCTGAACACGCGCGGTCAGGCGGCCGTCTCCAAGTCGAAAACCGGGAAGGGTCAGGTGACTGCGCCGATCTTCCTACTGGTGCGGCAGGTTAAAATGCCGAAGCGGCTGGATCTAGCGAGGGATGCAGAACGGGCGCTGGCAGCCATTCCGGGCAGCATCGTGCGCAACTGGGTGAACGGGCAGATCGGCCATTGACCGCTATTTGGACAAAGCTGCCGCTCGTTGCATCTGCGCCAATGGTCGGGTTGAATTAGCCACACCCAATCACGCCATCTATCGAGCTTGAGATTCATCTTCACAACTAATATCGACTGCTGGGCACTGATGGAATTTTGCTCTCGCCAGATTTCTGGGCGATTAGGGCGGCAAAGAGGGCGACGGTTTGAAGACTAGAAATGCGACGAAAGCAGACGCTTTTGCTATCCAAGCCCTGACGCGGGAAGCCTATGCGAAGTGGGTTCCGTTGATAGGGCGCGAGCCTTTGCCGATGACGGTCGATTACCATGATGCCGTCAAGCAACATCTTTTTCGACTTGTGCACGTTGGCGAAACATTGGCCGCTCTCGTCGAGACGGTCACAGAAGCTGATCATGTTTTGATAGAAAATCTTGCCGTTTTACCCGCTTTTCAGGGCAATGGCTTCGGGCGACGGTTGCTGGCCCTTGTTGAACAGACCGCAAAGGCCGAAGGGGCGATGCGGATCAAGCTTTACACCAATAAGCTGTTTGTCGAGAACATCGAATTCTACTCGCGACATGGCTACACAATTGATTTTGAAGAGCCGTTCAAGGGCGGCATGTTAGTTTATATGAGCAAATCATTGGCACAAGGAACTTAGCCTGCTCGGTTGAGCGGTCGTTGGCCGCACCGCGCAGCATTGTTAAGTTGGGCTCCTTGCGGTCGTTGGCTACGCCATCAGATTTGGAAAGACCAAATGCCCAGCATCCGCGAAACCATTCTAGCCGCCCTGCACGCGCGGTTGCAAACCCTTGCCGCCCCAGTGCTGCGTGGCGAAGTGCTGCCCGAACGCATTCCTGCCACGGGCCTGATCATCCTGCGCGACGGCAAGCCGGGCGATCCGGAGGTGACGCTGTCGCCGCTGACCTATTTCTACGAGCATCGGGCTGAGCTGGAGGTGGTGATCCAGGCGGGGACCGGACGCGATTCCCTGTTCGATGCGCTGACGGCGGATATTGGCGCGGCGCTGACCGCTGATCGCACGCTAGGTGGTCTATGCGATTGGGTGGAGGCAGAAGCGCCCGAGCCTGTCGATCTGCCCATCGAGGGAGCGGCGGCGCTGAAGGCAGCGGTGATCGCCGTCGTGCTGCACTACGCGACCTCTGACCCTCTGATCTGATTTCCCTCACAAAAGGATACTGACATGGCACGCGCACAAGGAGCGCGGGCGCAGATGGCGCTTGCGTTTGAGACTGTCTATGGCACTCCGCCGGGATCCGGGTTTACCCAGATGCCCTTTATCACCAGTTCGCTGGCGGCTGAGCAACCGCTGCTGGCATCCGAGCTTCTGGGCTATGGCCGCGATCCCCGCGCGCCACTGTTGGATGCGATTACCACCGACGGCGATGTCGAGGTGCCGATCGATGCGGTTGGCTTCGGCTTCTGGTTGAAGGCGGCTTTCGGGGCACCAACCACCGCTGGCACGGTCGCTGCAACCGGGGCGATCACCTTCTCGGCGCAACCAGCCGTCAACAGCACGCTGACGATCAACGGCACGGTCTTCACCTTTGTGGTCTCCGGCGCTGTCGGCAACCAGATCAATATCGGCGCGAACCTCGCGGCCACCATGACCGCGCTTGCGGTCGTCTTGAACGCGAACGGCACGGTTGGTGGCGCGTTTGCAACCTATGTTGCGACTGCCACGGCGATCAGCATCACGCGCGGCGTCTTGGGCGTGGCGGGCAATACAGTCACGCTTGCCGCCTCCATTGCACCTGCGTCCAACGGTACGGTGTCGGCGGCCACCCTGACAGGCGGTTTGAATTCGCACACCTTCATGTCGGGTAGTTGGACCTTGCCGAGCATGTCCATCGAAGTCGGCATGCCGGAGGTACCGCGCTTTGCGATGTATTCCGGCTGCGTCCTTGATGCGCTGTCCTGGTCGATGGAACGCTCGGGCCTCCTGAGTTCCAAGGTCATGCTGGTGGCGCAGGGCGAGACCATCGCCGGTGCAACCGCCGCAGGCACACCGGCGGCGATTACCTTGAGGCGGTTCGGCCATTTTAACGGCGCGATCAAGCGGGATGGCGTGGCGCTGGGCAATATCGTCTCGGCGGAAGTTACCTATGCCAACAATCTCGACCGGATCGAAACCATCCGGTCGGACGCCAAGATCGACGGCGCGGATCCCACCATCGCGGCCCTGACCGGCAAGGTCGAGGTCCGCTTCGCCGACACCACGCTTTTGACCCAAGCCATCAATGGAACGGCAGCCGCGCTGGAATTCTCCTACGCGCTGGCCAGCGGCGAAGGCCTGACGCTGACCGCCCATGCGGTCTATCTGCCGCGCCCGCGCATCGAAATCAAAGGCCCGAAAGGTGTGCAAGCGTCCTTCGACTGGCAAGCCGCCTTGGCCACCAGCCCGGCGCGGATGTGCACCATCGTCCTCGTCAACAACATCGCAGGTTACTGATGATACGGATCCAACTTTCCCCCGAACCGCAATGGTTTGAGCTCGGCCACGGCGTGCGCCTGCAGCTTTTGCCGCTGACCACAGCGCTGATGGTGGCCACCCGGTCCGACCCCGCCGTGCAGGCGTTGGAGGCCGAGGCCAACAACGACAGCCGGGCAGCCACCTTCGCTGCAGCGCTTGCCCGTCGCGCTATCGTCAATTGGGAAGGCGTCGGCGATGCAGATGGCGCGGTCATCGCGGTGACCCCGGAGGGGATCGACGCACTGCTGTCGCTCTGGCCGATCTTCGAGGCTTTCAATCTGCACTACGTCAGCCGCGGCATGCTGCTGGACGCCGAAAAAAACGGCTCTCCGCCCTCGCCGACTGGCACTTCAGCGGGGGCGATAGCTACTGCCAGGCCTGCGAGGCGTACGACGCCTGCGGAACCCAATGCCAAGACTGCCCCGCGCGCCTGAACCAGCCGCTCACCCATGATGGTTGGCAGGTCTGGGATCTGGTCGGCCGTCTCGGCGGGCAAATGCGGGTGGCGGGGAAGGCCGTGCTGGGCTGGGACATGAGCGCGGCTCTGGCATTGGCCCATGCGTTGGGCCTGAACCTGATGGTGGTGGCGGAACTGTTGCCAGAACTGGAGGCGGTGATGGTCCGCCGCATCAATGAAAAGATCGGGAACCCTGATGGCTGAGAAACGTGTATCCGTCCGCCTCGCGGCAGTCGGCGGCAAGCAAGTGCGTGCCGAGCTGGAAGGTGTGGGCGACGCCGGGGTCAAGGGCTTCGGCCGCATGTCCAAGGAAGCTGAGATCGCCAACGCCAAACTGGCGGCATTTTCAACACGCGTGAAAATCGCCGCAGCTGTGGCTGTCGCGGCCGCCGCTGCGGCGGGCATCGCGATGATCTGTTCAGGGCTGGAAACCATCGACGCGCAGGCCAATCTGGCGCAATCGCTCGGCACCACCACCCGCAGTATCCAGGTGCTGACCTTCGCAGGCGACCTCGCCGGGGTGTCGATGGAGGAGATCGCGGCAGCGACCAAGAAACTGACACTGAAGTTGTCGGATGCGGCGGGCGGCACGGGCACGGCGGTGGCCGCTCTGCAGCGTCTGCACCTCACCGCAACGGATCTGCAGGCCCTACCGCTCGATGAACGCATCGTCGCCATTCAGGACGCGCTGACAAAGTTCGTACCCCCAGCCGAGCGGGCTGCCGTGGCCTCGGCCCTCTTCGGCCAAAAGGCAGCTCTTGCCTTCAGCCGGATCGATTCTGCCACGCTGCGCCAAGCATCGCTGGACATCACTGACTTCGGGGTGGCGGTGTCGGATCAGGATGCCGATCAGATCCGGACGGCAGGTGATGCAATCGACCGGCTAGGTCTGGTCTGGCTGGGCCTTGCAAACCAGTTGACCGTCGCGGTCGCCCCGGCGCTGGAAACTGTGGCCAATGCGCTGGCCGATGCCACGCGGGTGGGTGGTGTCTTCCAGACCAGCATCAGTTTTCTCGGTGCGCATATCGGCGAGATTGCCAGCATTGCGGGGGCGTTCGCGACCTTCTTTGCCGGGCGGTTTGTCGTGGCCTTGGGCGCGGCCGCGCTGGGGGTCAGCGGCTTTTCCCTGTCATTGGCCGTCCTAAAGGGTGCCTTGATCCGCACCGGCATCGGCGCTCTGATCGTCGGCGCGGGAGAATTGGTCTATCAGTTTTCCAAGCTCGTCGAGGGGGCTGGCGGATTCGGCGCAGCCCTTGGTCTGCTCTCTGATCTCGCCAGTGAAGTCTGGGACCGGATCGGCCTTGGCGTCGATGCTGTTGTCGCCAGCCTCAACGCCAGTTGGTCCGGGATCACCGCCATCGTGGCCGATGCCATGCAGGGCGCGTTGGTGGCCGTCGTAGGCTTTGGCAATTCGGCAACCGGCGTGTTTCAGGGGGCGTTTGATGCGGTCAAAGCGATATGGTCGGCGCTGCCCTCGGCCATTGGCGATTTCGCCTTCCAGGCAGCGAATGGTCTGATCAGCGGCGTCGAGGCGATGCTGAACGGTGTCGTCACCCGGATCAACACCTTCATCTCCGGCCTGAATGCAGCACTCGACATGCTGCCCGATTGGGCCACCGGCGAGGGTGGCATTCAGATCGGCACCCTCGATCCGGTCACTCTGGGCAGGGTCGACAATCCCTTCGCCGGGGCTGCCACCGCCGCCGGTGCCGCCGCTGCCGATGCGTTCAAGGCCGCGATGGGCAAAACCTATCTCGAGACGCCTGATCTCGGTCTTGGCACCATGGCGAACGACGCCCGCGACCGGGCGGCCGCCTATTCCGAAGCCTCCGGCATGCTGACCGACGCGGCGACACGGCCCCTCGCCAGTTGGCAGGCGCTGCAATCGGCGATGACGGCGGCGGGGGCCGACGGCGCTGCGGCCCTCGATGCCGCGACGGCCGCAGCCGATCGTACCACCGACGCGCTGAACGACGCGGGAACGGCGGCTGGTGGCGCAGGAGCCGCAGGCAAAGCGGCGGGCGATGCCACAGCAGCCGGGGCAGACGCCGCAAAATCCGGCTGGGGCGCTGTGACCGCAGCACTCTCAGACTATGCCAGCAAGGCCCGCGACATCGGCGCCGACGTCGGTCAGGCGCTGGTCGGGGCTTTCCAGAGCGCGGAGGATGCGGTGGGCGAGTTCGTGAAGACCGGCAAGCTGAACTTCGGCGATCTCGTCACATCAATCCTGGCGGATCTCGCCAAATTGGCGGTGCGGAAATCCGTGCTTGGACCCATCGCCGACATACTTTCCGGCGCGCTGGGCGGCATTGGCGGCATCTTCGCGCCCGTCCTGCATTCGGGCGGCATGGTCGGGAGCACAATGTCCGGCCGAATGATCCCGGCGTTGGCCTTCGCCGGTGCGCCCCGGATGCACTCTGGCGGCTGGGCAGGACTTCGGCCCGACGAGGTGCCCGCCATCCTCCAAAAAGGCGAACGGGTGCTTTCGCGGCGAGAACTGGCTGCGCAAGGCGGATCGCAAGCGGGTGGTGGCCAGAACATCGCCGTCACCATCAACGCCAGGGATGCGCAGAGCTTCCGCCAATCGCGCGTCCAAGTGGCGAGCGACATCGCTCGCGCGGTGGCTTTCGGCCGGAGGGCTTTCTGATGGCGTTCGATGAAGTGCGGTTCCCTGATATGATCAGCCGGGGTGCGCGCGGCGGGCCGCAGCGGCGGACCCAGATCGTGACGATG